>JBGTMM010000386.1:0-1929 GCA_041743635.1 Bythopirellula sp. | reverse complement strand
GAGCCGGATCATGTTGTCGGTGATGCCGTATTCGCGGCGTTCCTCGGGCGTACACTGGAAATAGCTCATCACCAAGGGCTGCTCGATCAGTGATTCCACGCCGCCCAAACTTGGGGCGATGCGGGGAATTTTCACCGCGTCAACAATGTTAGCCGTCTCGCGCCAGTCGGCGTCCTTCACATAAAACGTGATCAGTCCGCCAAACCCGCGCATTGTTTCCCGCGCGATCTCGTAATAGGGATGCGACGGCAAACCTGGGTACAAAACCCGTTCAATCCGTGGATGACTTTCCAAAAATTCAGCAACGCGCTGACCGTTTTGGTTGTGTCGCTGCATCCGCAGTTCAAAGGTCTTCAAGCCGCGCGATAGCAGATAGATATTCTGCGGACCGTTCACCGCGCCCATAATGCCTCGCAGCTTGCGGACCGGCTCCAATTTGTCTTTCGCTCCGCAGACCACGCCGGCGAGCAGGTCGTTGTGCCCGCCCAAGTATTTGGTGGCCGAGTGAAGCACGTAATCAATCCCCGCCGAAATCGGCCGCAGGTTGTACGGTGTGGCGAGCGTGGCATCGATCAAAGTTTCGACGCCGTATTCGCGGCCAAGCTGGGCAAATCGCTCAAGATCAATGCAGCTCATGTGAGGATTGGTCGGCGATTCGCTGATCAGCAATTTGGTGTGCGGTGTGATCGCGGCTTCCATCGCTTCGAAATCGCCCGTGCGAACCTGCCGGCTGACCACGCCAAAACGCGAGAGGTGCTTGGTGCAGAACTCGCGGCTGCGGTGGTAACATTCGTCGAAAAACACGACTTCGTCGCACGCGCTCAGCTTGGTCATCAAGAGCCCCACAATCGCCGCCATCCCGCTGGAATAGAGCACGGCATCTTCGGCCCCTTCGAGCGCGGCCAACTTGCGCTCCACAACCTTCTCGCCCGGATTTCCGTAGCGACCATACTCTTCACGGACTTCATTTTTTTCAATGAAGTCGATTACCGCTTGCGTGTTAGTGAACGTATAGGTGGAAGCGCAAAAAATGGGGTCGGTGATCGCGTCCCCAGGTTTTTGGCGTGCTTCCCCGGCATGAACCGAAAGCGTGGAGAAATCATTGGTGAAGCCCGGACAGGAATCGCCAGGTTTGTCGTCCCGCGAAGAAGATCCTGTGCCCGTCGGTGGGTTTGACATTTCAACGTGACTCATGGTTTTTTGATGGGGGCTAGGGTGAAGTGAATCACTGTAGCTGGCCTCTTTGAGGCCGGAGGTCATGGACCGAGGTCACAGACCTCAGCCACGGAACAACCGCGCAACAAAAAAGCCGCAAATACGCTCGGTAAATGCGGCTTGTGAGCAAGCACCATCAAATTGTTGCTGCCCGCACTTACATCCCCGAAAGGAAAGTCCATGTGCAGGCAGGCTTGAGTCACTGGCTCTTTAGCAGTTTCGGCTGCAAGCGGCCACAAATCCCGAGTTAGGTGAAGTTTACGTAGGAACGCGGGGGATTGCAAGCTCGCAGACCTGCTTGAGGGCGAGTTTTTGGGGAAATGGGTAACTCGAGGATGGCGTTATGCAGGGAAATTGCCGGGTTCAAAAACAGTCTTGACCCCTCGACCCAGGCTTGCGATTATTCCACCCCCGCAGTTCTTGACCCATCGCACAAAGTTTCCCTGGAACTTCCATGGCCCCATTCGTCTACATTTGGCAGAGACTTTCTCACAGCCTCATCGTCATTTCAATCTTCGGCATCGGCTGTGCGTCGCCCTACTACGCCGACCGTGGTGCTGGATTGGGCGCTCTTGCCGGCGCGGGGGCTGGGGCGATCATTGGCGATGCCACCGGCGGCAACGCCGCCAGCGGCGCACTCATTGGTGCTGGCCTTGGCGCGGTCACGGGGGGCGTGGTGGGATCGGGCATGGACGAAATGCAGGCCCGCAACCG
>JBGTMM010000385.1:0-5609 GCA_041743635.1 Bythopirellula sp. | reverse complement strand
TCCCACGTCGCTGACCGCCGCGCAACGCAAGCCGCCGGCGGTGTATTCCAGTTTTCGAGACGGGCTGCTCATGCGGTCGGCTATCAATCAGGGCCACAAACAATGCACCGCATCGCGGTTCAAGGGGAAAAAGCATACTAGGCAAGCTAGCCATTCTACTCACGGTCTAGGGTGATTGATAGCGGCCCAAATTGTTGCAGAGCACCGTTGAAGGACCCGTAAAGTCGCCATAGCCAGCAGACCTGGCGGCTTCTATACTCCTGCCGCCTGCCCGTTCTATTCGGTTATCCGTTCACGAATCGCCCGCGATGCTCGTTCGGCAATCACACAATTCGATCTCGCTGCGCTTGGTGACCTGTGCGGTTCTCATGGGTCTGATGCTGCTACCCGGCTGCGTCCGCCGCCGACTCATGGTTCGCAGCAACCCGCCAGGGGCGCTTGTCTACGTGGACAACCAAATGATTGGCACGACCCCCTGTGCGACCGATTTTATTTACTACGGCACCCGCGAAGTGCGCTTGGTGAAAGCGGGCTACGAAACGCTCACCATCAACCAGCCGATCCCCACGCCGTGGTATCAGATTCCACCTCTCGATTTCGTGAGTGAGAATCTTGTGACGAAGAAAATCCAAGATTTCCGCACGGTGTCATACGACCTCGTGCCGCAAGTAATCGTGCCTACGGAACAACTCCTTGGCCGCGCGGAAGAGTTGCGGCAAAGCACGTTGCAAGGTTCGGTACTCCCACCTGCTGCCCCCGTCGTGCCAGTGTTGCCGCCAGGACCACTTATCGTGACTCCCGACGGCGCTCAGCCGTTGGTGATAACTCCCGAGACACTCGCCCCCGCGGGCGTGCTCCCCGCGCCCCCAGGCACCCTCCCATCCGGCGGTCAGCCATTGCAGGTAGTGCCGTAAGTTAGAACGTCAAACCAATCGCTTGCGTTTTCGCGGCCGTCACTTCACCGGCACTTCACGATTTTTAGGCACGATCCCCCGCGCGATCCGCGCCGGGTCGCGCGCAATCTTGTCGGTAAGCACCCAGATGTTGTCGAGTATCTGCCGAATGCGGCGTTGAATGAACTCGTCGTTGATCATCATCCGCACATCGCGAATCGCCCCTTGGGCCTCGTTCACGGTGCTGCCCAACCTGTCATACAGTTCCTGATCCCGCAGCAGGCGTCCAACGGTTCCTTCCCCCGAATTGACGGTCTTGGCCAAGAGCGCCGCCTCGGCAAAAACTTGGCTCAAATTGTCGATGCTTAACTCCAAACGCTCGACCAGTTGCGGACCGCGTTCGCCCAAGGGGCCCGTGAGGCCTTGCAGATTTTGCAAATTCTTGTCCGCCGAAGCGAGCGTGCGCTCCAGCACAGTCAAGATTTCGCGCGCGTCGGACACCACCTGTGGCAACTGCGAAATCGCCTGCCGCAAATCCGCCTTGAATTGCTCGTCGCCGAGGACATCCTCGACATCAGCCATCACGCGCCCAAAGTTCGCTAATGCGGAATCCGCCGACTCCATCACCTGTTTGAGTCGCTCCATATCGGCATCGCCCAACACGGTGTTGAGCTTCTCGGCCAACTCGGCTACTTGTTGCCCCGCTTCGCCAAGCGACTGGATCGCGATCTTCAGGTCACCCTGCATGTTCGAGAGCAAATCAAGTGGACTCGGCACAAAAACACCGCGTAGCGGCGGACCCCCGGGCTGAACGACATTGGCATTGGCGACTGGTCCAACGGGTGAGAAATCAATCACCGCATCGCCGATCAGCGAGGTTTGAATCCGCGCGATTTCGTTGCTCTTGATTTCTTTCTCGCCGTCAATATTCAGCGTGATTAACGCGCCGGTATCGGTGTCCGTCACGCTTTCGACCCGGCCGATGAGGACCCCCCGACGCCGCACCGGAGTATCGGGGGCCACGCCCGGAGCTTGGTCCACCAGCACCTGCAATTGATATTGTTGACGGAATGGCGACCACGAAAAATCGCTGCTCATCACGATCAGTACCGCTGTGATGATCGCGGTGGCAAACACAACCACGCCTACGCGGAATTGTTTTTTTCGTTCATCCATCAGTCACCTCTGCCTTCAGGCCATTGTTTCAACCAGACCGGTCTAAACCAGACCCTCGCTCATTTCTTCAAGCCGATCGCCGGCCTCGCCGCGATAAAACTGCGAAACCCGCTCGTCTTTCGTGCGCTCGATTTCGGCGGGGGTGCCGTCGAAAATAATCTGTGGCTCATCGTCCTCTAGCCGTGAAATGGGGTAGAGCATCACGATCCGATCCGCCACTTTTCCGGCCGACTTCATGTCGTGCGTCACCATGATGCTTGTCACTTCGTTGTGGCTTCGCGTACGCATCATTAGCTCGTTGATGACGTCGCCCATAATCGGATCGAGTCCCGTCGTCGGTTCGTCGTAGAGCAGGATTTCCGGGTGCATCACCAACGCCCGCGCGAGGCCCACGCGTTTGCGCATGCCTCCCGAGAGTTCCGCGGGGCGTTTGCGGAGCACGCTGTTGGGCAGTCCCACCTCTGCCAGCCGAGAATGCATCTCCTCGGAGTGGCTGCGGGCTTCCTCGGGACGATGTTGCCGCAAGGGAAACAAAATGTTTTCGGCGATGGTCATGCTGTCGAACAGCGCCGCGTTCTGAAACACGAAGCCAAAGCGGATACGCTCCTTGGCAAACTGTTGATCGCTGAACTCGCCGAGTTGTTGCCCATCGAAAGTGACGTGCCCCCGGGTGGGTCGAATCAAGCCGATCAGGGTTTTCAACAGCACCGTCTTGCCGCACCCGCTCTCGCCGATGATCGCCACGGTTTGTCCCACCGGGACGCTCAGCGAAATATCGCGCAGCACCTCTTGCCGTCCGAATTGGACGTCGAGATTGTTCACTTCGAGAATCGCCTTGGCAGCAACCATAAATCGTCGGCAACCTAAACTTTGGGCAGCATCAAGCTGTCGGGCCAAATCCAGTTGTACACTTGATCGAGGAAAATGCTCAGAAACAAATCGAGTGTGATGATCATCACAAACGATTGCACGAACGCCGAGGTGGCCGCTTGTCCCACCCCCTCGGCACCGGGCTTGCAATGAAACCCGCGATAGCAACTGAGGATGCCAATCGTCGCCCCGAAAAACACACTCTTAATCACTCCGTAGATCAAGTCCCAGGTCTCGACAAACGATTTGGCGTTGCGCGAGTAGTGCTGCATGTCGATATTCAAATGAAAGATGCAGAACGCAGCTCCACCCACCACGCCGCAGAACACGGCCATGATTGTGAGCGACGGAATCAATAGCAAGCAACTCAAAAATCGCGGTACGACTAAATATTGAACCGGGTTGGCACCCATGCTCGACAGCGCGTCGATCTGCTCGGTCACGCGCATCGTGCCGAGTTCGGCAGCCATCGCGCTGCCCACGCGTCCCGCGAGCATGGTCGCGGCGAGCACGGGCCCCAGTTCGCGCAGCATCGTGCGATTGATTACGCCGCCGAGTTGCGTCTCCAAGCCGAACGCGCGGAATTGGTTATACGATTGCACGGCCAAAATGATGCCGATGAACGTCCCCGTGAGCGCCACCACCGGCAAGCTCAGCACTCCGATCTGGTACATGTTGTTGTAGAGTGTGTCGCGATTGGGGAGCCGGGTTATGAGCCATTTCATCGTTTGCCACGTGAAGAGGGTGATGTCGCCCAATGTTTCAATCGAGCGCAGCACGACCCCCCCCAGTTCCGTGATCGGTTCGGTGAAGTAGGACGCGAGTCCTCGACGATTGCGGGGGGTGTACTCGAGACCTGTCGACATGCGCTTCCTTGATTATTTGCCGTGCGATGCGTTGCATCGCGGCTTTTGATGAATGTGAAACGCGCGCAGCGCGGCTCAACATCAATTTCGACTAGCCGTGATTACCGCTTGAATAAACCTTGCCGATTTCAGCGAGATGGCGAATTGGGCAAGTAGCGTAGCTGCTTGCAGCGCAAAACAAAAGGAACCGGTTGGCCCTGCGAGGGATGCCAACCGGTTCCTCATTGTGTTCCTACTCGCAATTGCCCGTGACGGGTTTCGCAGCGTCATAGATTGACGCACTCAGACGAGATTGGCGATCCACGTTTTGGCTAACGGTGCTCACTTGTGCGGATAAGAGTGCCGTTGCTGATGCGTGTCTCGCGGACATGTTGTGAGTAACGCATGGCGCGTGCCAATTGTTCGCATTTTTGTTTTCATTCGAACGAACTCGCTGAATCACGCGGGATTCGAGCGACATTTTCATGCCTGCGCTGGCGCTGCCGGCATGTAAGAATTGCAACTCACTGCTCATCCGCGGCGAGATTCCGCAGTACGCTTGCGAGCATCGCGCGGAACACCAGCTCCACCTGCGCGAATTCGCGGTCTTCCGCTTGGCAAACCACCAAATAGTTGGCCCCAGGTGTTTCAATCCCCCGCAGCCAGCAAGTGTTCGTCAAATCAAGAAAAAAGAAATTGACCGTGAAGCCCGTCACCAACTGTCCCTCGACGATTTCGCTTTCTGGTTCGACCTCGATGTCTTGATATTCGCTGCGCAGGGCCGCGAGGGCTTCGTCGAACAAAGGTTCTAAATCGGTCCCCGGCGGATGCTTGGTTAATTGCCAAAAGGCCGTATGCGGACTGGAAACTACCACTTGCTGATTCGCGTCAATGTCTTCCCCCCGATCGAGCGACCAATTGTCGGGATACTCAAAATGCACGCCATGTTGATCGAAGGTCGCTGGCATGATGTTGTGCTTAAAGAAAGGGAATGTTTGCTAGCAATCGAGCATAGCAAATAGATTTCGCATCGCCATGGCCGGTCAAAATGGGGCCGAGTGCCGTTGTGGGGCGCATTATCGTTTTGCTATTATCGGCCCCTATTTTCTTATCGTCACCAAATAGTCGTCAATGCTTCGCTTTTCTCGCCAACTCCTGCTGACTGTGATCGCCAGCGCGTTCGTATTGCCGCACTCCGGCTGCGCACTCTGTCGAAAAAAGCATGTCGTGCCTGAGTCGCTCTCCAATTGCCGGGAACTCTCTCGCGAGGGAATCACGGCAATGGAAACCGGCGAGTTGGACCGCGCTCAATCGCTGCTCTCGGAAGCCGTCACGGCGAGCCCTTCCGACATCGACGCCCGGCGTAACCTGGCCGAGGTCCTGTGGAAAAAGGGGTCCTATCGCGATGCCGCCGTGCAGATTGAAGCGGCCGTGCGCCTTGATCCGCGCCATGCCCCGACCGTGATTCGCGCGGGAGAAATGTTGCTCGCCGTCGGCGCACATGAGCGGGCCATGCAACGCACCGAGGAGGCAATCCTTTTGGATTCCAATCTTGCGGGCGCCTGGGCACTACGTGGTCGGCTGTACCGGCAGCGGGGCGAGTTGGACCGTGCCTTAGCCGACATGCAACACGCCTTGCGTTTCGCACCCCAAGAACCGGCCGCTTTGTTGGAAGTCGCGCAAATCCAATTTGAACTCGGCAAGCCCCAGCGCAGTTTGTCGACCTTGCATTGCTTACTCGACACGTATCTGCCCGGCCAAGAACCCCAGCAAGTTCTGTGGCTCGAAGGCTTGGCCTACGGTTCGTTGGGCCGGCATCAGGAAG
>JBGTMM010000384.1:0-1890 GCA_041743635.1 Bythopirellula sp. | reverse complement strand
AGCCATCGTTCCAAATTGCGCAGCGAGCAAGAGAGCGATGACAACTCGGGCAAAGCATCTTACCTTCTCGCTTGGAGAGCCAGGAGTCGCACCTCGAATTGTTTTCGCTCGGACTAACATCAAAATATTATATCCACGGCTGTACATTCTCTCTGTAATCATCGCTGGGGAACATCACGGGGCTATGCACCCGGAGTCAAAGGCAGGTGGAGACTATTGCGCGACGTCTCCTTCATCACGACTGCCCAAGGCTCGATGCACCGCGAGGTCCATGTCGTAGGAATTGGAGTGGACCGACCCGTCGCAATGGACGACCTGGAAGACGCCCGGGTGAGCACTCCCGAACCGAAATTGACGATTGATATCGGTTAACGCGGGATCAGGCGACGTGGGGGTATCCGGTAACGCCGCAACCCAGGAGGAAATGTTCACGTCTTGATCGAAGCCAATATAAAGACACTGGTCGTCGTTTCTTGATTGGCCGTTTGTGTAGAAATCGGAATTGATATGCTTTTCGCCGGCGAAGTAGGTGTTGCTTGTTCCGTCAGTGATGCGCTTTAAGGGAATGGGATAGCGAGGGATCACCACGCCATTGGGATTCCATCTCCCGTGGAAGTAGACGATATCAGTCCAGCGTGCTTCATCGTCTGCTTCAGCGTAATTTTTGGGGAAATCTCCGTTGACCTCATTGGGCGTGCTGCGAAATTGGTCAATCGAGCCGCCACTCATACAGGCAGCGTAGTCCGACCGCCCAGCAGCGGTTGGTCGATCCATATTGTACATCGGCGGAATATGGTCGGCGGGATAGGCGCTAGCCGGGCGTCGCGTGGGGCAGATGAACACAGCAATGGGTGTTGCCGCCAACACGGCAAGTTCACTTCGTTTCTGAGCGTCGGGAAGTCCCTTGGCAATCTGTCGGACATTGCTTTGCTCGAGATATTCCAGAATGCTGTAGGCCCAACTCCCTGGCTGATCCTTGCCATAACCCCGATCGGGGTCGCCCATCCACTGATAGTGCCAGCCGCCCGCGGGCAAAGTCTTTTGAGCACCTTCGTAGTTCAAAACAGCCAACCCAATTTGCTTGAGATTGTTCGAACATTGCGATCGACGGGCCGCCTCACGAGCTGCCTGAATGGCAGGCAAGAGGAGGGCCACCAGAACGCCAATGATTGCAATCACAACCAAAAGCTCGACCAGCGTGAAACCTCGTTTTTTAGCTGACACCGACATCCTACTGTTCCTAAAATCCTTGTTCCGTAACATCCGACAATTCGAGTTCTAGATTTGCCCCAATTCGAATTGCCAAACTTCTCACTTCCCAATGAATCGCCGTCGGGTTCCAATAATCCACCCGAGTGCGGTTGACGCCAGCAATAATGAGCCGGGCTCGGGTACAGCGTTGAGATGTGCCGCGACCAATGGGCCGGAATTATATTCAGTTTGCCAGGTCGCTAAATCGGTGGGGCTAAACGGGTCCGGCGATTGGCCACGCTGCCACCTCAAGAAGTCGCGGCCGTCTACGTCGCCGTCTCCGTCGAAATCGCCATCTACTGGGGCGTTAGGATCCACTTCGACCAGCGAGGCATCAAAGATAAACACATCTCCGTCGGTGACTGATGTTGTGAGAACATTGTCGAACAGAACGATCGGTCGGACGTATTTCGTGCCCGCTACGGCTGTCCCGCTTGTGGTGAAAGAGAGTCCGTCGCCGGTCACCGAGGTATCGAGCGCTACAAGTGATTCACCCAGTTTGGTGATGTCGTCGGCAGCATAGTATTCTAAGCCAAAAAGGAAATCGCCATTCACATTCGCTTCAATACGGACATCGGTGAGGCTGAACTCATATTCGGATCCCGCAGTTCCCAGAACGGACTTTTGAAAGATTCCGCC
>JBGTMM010000383.1:0-13943 GCA_041743635.1 Bythopirellula sp. | reverse complement strand
TTACCATCGCTGTGGCACAAAAACAATCCAGCCGCAGTTGCGTAATCGTCGTAATGGGGATTGCGAGGATTGAGCATCTTCTTCACTTGAGGCCTATTGAAATCGATCAACTGATAAACATTATTGGCCTCCATATAGGGCAACAGCCAAACATGTACGGAATAAAAGCCTGACTTATCTCCCGTCACGGGGCCAGGGTCATAGCTGGTGTAGCCACCGTGTATAGCGCCAGCTTTAGTCCAATCTGGAAATACTCTCCCAGGCGGAAAAGAATTGCGGGCGCTTTCATAGTTAGCTGCGGCAAGCGACATCTGCTTGAGATTGTTGACACATGATGTTCGCCGAGCCGCTTCGCGGGCCGCCTGAATCGCCGGCAGCAAGAGGGCGACCAATACGCCGATGATGGCGATCACCACCAAGAGTTCCACAAGGGTAAAAGCAAGTGGCTTTCGTTTCAGCATAGTCACGACTCCAACTAGGGATCAATTCTTATTAGACCACGAATCTCACGAACAGCACGAAGGGGAGGGTCGTCGAGAGGGGAAAGTCTAGAGTCCAGAGCCAGAAAGAAATTCTGGTTCTAACTCTTGCTCTCTTGTCGCTCATCTTTTCTCGTATTCGTGATATTCGTAGGATTCGTGGTTAAAACTCTGGTCAATGACGCTCGCGGCTCGCCCTTAGAAACTTATGTCTACCCAGACTAGCCGATGGTCGGAGCCTGGGAAGGGGAACGTCCCCACGAGCTTGAACAACATGTCTGTATTCTGAGGCCAAAATACCGCGGAAGCAACTACTTTGAGATCATTTGACGGTAAAACGTAATCCAGCCGCAAGTTGCCCGGCCCATCCTTGTCGTTCGCGTCGAGGGTGTCTTGCCGTGGATTGCCTTGGTGGCTGTTATTAATTTCGCCCTGCAGCTTTGCCTGTTCTTCCCCACCATCACTCTCGGGTGCCCCACCCTCAGCAAGAACTGCCTGGGCCAATTCGTGGGCCGCCAGGAGCTTGGCGATTCCTGCTTGGCCTTGGCCGTCGTGCGAATCACCATTGAGGTCGCCCATAATGACAAAGCTCTCGCCGGCGGCTAATCCACCGCGCTGGCCGGCATCATCGTAAATGTAATTCTGCTCTTTTTGCTGGGCCTCCGCCTTTGAAATATAGTCGATCCAAAAGCGGATTTCATCGTGGTTACGGCGACCGTTGCGGTCTTCCTCTCCATCAAACGCAGGCGGGGTCGGATGACTCGCCAGCACGTGAATTGTATGCGCGCCGACCTGAATCGGCACGTCCCAGTGGCTTTTCGAGGAGAGGGGAAACTTCTCAAGTGCCTCCGCTGTGTACCAATCTTTCGGCTGGGGAGTGCTCGAATCGTCGGGCAATAATGCGTCCGGCATGTCTTGCCAAACAAAATTTTGGAAGGTGCGGACCTGTTCGGTGAGAATCGGATACTTCGACAGGATGACCATGCCGTACTGGCCCGGGTATTGTCCGAAGCCCCAGGAATCGCCCCCGTAGTCTCTGCTGCCGTGGCTGTCCGTGATTCGACCGTTGCGATCTAGATCGTGACCGGAGTGCAGGCCCGTATTCGACGGAGCAAAATAGTGATACTTGAATTTGATCGGCTCGGCGGGCCCCGCGGGTGATTCAGAAACGTTTTGGCCCACTTCGAGATACTTCTTCTGGAAAGTCTCGATCAGTTTGCCCTCCGAGTCGTAATCAACTTCGTTCAATAGCAGTACGTCGGGTCGAGTACGTTGGATGATTTCCGCTTCGGTCCGAGCTTGTGGATCGTCTCCAGGGGCGAGCCGCAGTGCAACTTCGCCTTGCCGTTGGGCGTAGAGGGAGACGTTATACGTGGCGAAACGGATGGTGCGAGGCTCTTCGCCGTGGAGAACCGAGGTGGCAAAAAGTGCACAAATCATCGCCATGAAGTAGCCGTTTCGCTCGCTGGGCAAGGGTGTGAAACCAGTGCAAGATCCAGTACAAGATAATGGGCATCGTCTCATCAAACCGCCTTATTAGCCGTCGCCAAGGGTGCGATATCTCGAAATCTGATTAGCTCATCTTGCGGCTTTCCTTGGGGGGCATATTCCGGCTCCCGCATTGTCCGAATTTGGTGGGCTAACACGAATAACTTGTGACGCTCTAAGCACTTAGCAACGGCGTCCGTGAGAAGGACAATTTTTTTCTTAGCCCCACAAGCCAGGAATATCAAACAAACCGAGATTAATGGCCCCTGTTTTTGCGGCAATTTTGGACCGGGACATTATCAGCGTAGAGATTTGAAAGAAGTGTGGAAGTGAGGGTTTTCCACAATTATGATAGTTAGAGAGCAAAAAATTGTTGTCAGATTTCGCACAATCATCATAATCTCTAAATGATGGCTAAATAGTTCACCTGTAGACTTAGGTCACATCGTTCGTGTTATTCTGTTTTCTGCGGTAAAGGGGAATGACCTCCGCGGCCGCTTGGGTTTTATCACTGATGACCATTGGGAGGAGTTCTAATGAAGAGATCTTGTGTTGCATTCTTTCTCGCGATTGCTGTTTTGGCGACTGCCTGCGGGCCCGCCAACGCCACGCTGTTTTTCGGCGACGGGTTTAATTACGCCGATGGCGAGTTGACCGTTTATGACGGCACCGGAGACAATGTTTCCGGAGGATTGTGGATTCCGCACAGTGGCACCGCGAATCAAACCGCTGTGGTGGTAAGTAGTGGCCAAGCCATCTTGGAGCAGGGCAATCCCGCCAGCGAAGACGTTAGTCGCAGCTTGGGAACTTCACAAGCAGGTGGCACCTTTTATTACGCCGCGCTGGTGACCGTGCTTGATGAACGTGCCGCTCCGGCCACGGAAATCATCAACGAAGATTATTTCATGCACTTCCGTGACAACACGACGACCAACTTCGCCGCGCGGACGTTGACCCTGCGTCCTAACAACCCGCTGGACAATGCCACAAAGTATACATTTGGCATTGCTCCCACGAGTGTGGGCAGTGGCTCGGTGAAGTGGGCTAGCGACCTGAACTACGGCGAGCAATATACGATCGTCGCCTCCTATTCGATTCTCACCGGCCAAGCGGAGTTGTGGGTTAATCCCGTAGATTCCAGCAGCACCAAGGTTTCGATCACGGTGCCCGGCGCTGCTTTGATCCAGTCACAATTTCTGTCACTCCGGCAGGACTTTGTCACATCGAATGTTGGCGCGATTCGGGTGCTGGTCGACTGTGTTGCGGCCGCTGATACTTTTGACGAAGCGTTGATGGCCTGCATAATCCCAGAGCCGACCAGCGTTTCGCTGGCTTTGTTGGGCTTCTGCGGGTTGTTCGCCCGGCGTCGCTTGGCATAGAAAGTTATTGTTTTCCTCCTTGCTAACGACCTTCGCTGGGCAAGTCCCAGCGAAGGTCTGTTGGACTTGATGCAACCGCATCCTCAGTTTCACACCAAATTCCACGAGGGTACTTGGCTATGACATGTCAGCGATTCTTTCGAAAACTCGTTTTAGCTTTGACCCCAATCGTTTTGTTGTTGACGGGGATCATGTCTGCAACAGTTGCCGACGCCGCGACGCCAACACCCCGGAACATTTTTGCCCTGTCGCAGACTCAACCGACTGCCGTCGGCGAAATCGCGGGATCTCCCTCGGATTCAGTGGTCTTCTACGATGTGACCGATATTGGCAATGGTGCCACATCGGGAGTGTTTAACAGTTCGCCCCTGTTCTCGGTGTGGATGGGTTTTGAAAACTTTGATGGCGAACGGAATGATCTTCCAGAGGGTCTGCCGGCTGGCAATCGTGAAGAGTTCTCGGCTCTCACCTTTAACCCCGCGAATGGCACTATCTACGCTGTGGCCTTTGACAGTGGAGCCGCGTCCGTCCCTGACAATGTGGGTGACACTCAGGGTGATTTCGATTTGTACAAGATTGATTACCAAGCGATCCTCGATGATTTTGTGTCCAATTCACGTCCCATGGGGACGATCTACGCTCCGAAGTTTTTGAACATTACGACAGCCAATGAGACATTTCTCCGCGATATCGATAGCCCTCTCTATGACGGCTTGATCGATGGCAAAGCTAATGACATTCCTCACCCCTCGGACTTGCCGGGTGGGGCTGACCTCACCGTTCACATTGCTGGAGCATTTCAAAAAATTGGCGAGCCCGGTCGTTCTCAATCTCCCTCTTCGTTTTTCGACTACCAACTCGATTTCGTGAACCCGGAAACCTTGGTTTTGATGGACGCCAACTCAGGGACGACGCCCGCTACGGACTTCAATATTCGCATCCTGGATCGAGTGAGCACCAGCCAAGGTGCCGCGACTCCGCCCCCCTTGTTCAATCCCGATCAGCAGGGCGGTTACAACAGCGCGAACAACACCCAATCCTGGAACTCGGTGGTAGCTGGTCGCTTGGCCCTTGATTTGGCCACCCAATCGAGCCCTGCGGGTTGGACGTTTGTTAAACATGATGGAATCTTGGGGGTCTGGGCTGCCGACAGCGATGGCGGCGGCGACGACATCGCCTTTTATGAATTGGACCTTTCTGGCGCGGTTCCCGTGGCCACCAAGAAAGAGCTTTTCAGTTCGCCCACGGGGGGTGCGTATCCCAACCAGATCGGGTTGGCCGAATTTCCTAACGTTGATACGACGACCAACAATGGTGAAATCGATTATTTGTTTGTTGATAAGGAAGGCAATCTTGTCGTGGTGGAGAGTGGTTTCTTTGATCCCAATCCCGCACCTGGTGCCCAGACCGGTGCGGACTTTAGTATGCCAGCCGACATGATTGGCGACCCCGCCTTCGAACCGCGCGTGTTTACGGTTGGCATTTCTGACTACGATAGTCCCGACTCCAATGCGAGTGGCTTTGATGAAGTGGTTCCGAGTGGACCAGCGGGGACTGGGTTCAATGATACCGCTCCCTGGACGGTTGGCCCGTATCTACCCATTGCCGGAGCCAATGATAATGACACCGCGGTGACCAATGCCACCCGCGTCGCCTATGACAAGAGCACGGGGTATCTGTACATCGTGGACCAAGATACGGGTTTCTTCGAAGACATCTATGTATTCGATCCCGCGTCGGGCACCATTATTTACCATGAGCTGCGGCCGTTCGACGTGGGTATCTTTAACGAAGATACGTTGATGGTATTCACTCGGGGTGACATCGATGGGAGTGGAGTCCTCGATTACAACGATATTTTGACTCTTAAGGATGCGATCGCCGATCCCACTCTCGGCGGGACGGTCACCGCCGCCCTTGGTGGGGAATCGTACGACCTCACCGGCGACATGACCCTCACCGCAGCCGATCTTATGGAGTTGGTTGACGGTATTCTTGGCACGGCGCTGGGAGACTTCGACCTTGATGGCGATGTTGACGGCAGAGACTTTCTTGCCTGGCAGCGCGGTTTTGGGTTGTTCGACGCCTCGGACCTCACCGATTGGCAATTGAACTATGGCTTTAACAACATGGCACCCTTGTCTGCTGGCTTGGTAGTTCCCGAGCCAGGCACGTTGGCATTAGCTGGCCTGGCAATGGTTTGCGGAACACTCATTGGACGCCGTCGCAAGGACTAGCCGGCAAATGGATCAGTGGGGATTGTCCGCAATATGAGGACAATTTCGCTAAAAATGGGCGAGCGAGGTTATAATTGGTGCAGGCGGCCTGGAACAGGCCGTGTTTTGGCCCATTGCTCGATTGGACGACGCCGAATCGGAAAGCCACTGCGGACTTTCGACTGCTCAAAATTCTTTGCTGAAGAGGACTATTATGAAATCTACTTTTTTGGTGCGGCGATTTGCTCTTGATGCAATTCTGTGTCGCGCGTGCGTGTGCTGTGCGGCTTTGACGGCCAGCAGCGCTGCTTATGCGCAGCTCGAGATTACGGAAATCATGTACAATCCCAGTGAGGCCACGGAAAATGTTTGGGAATGGATCGAGGTGCGTAATACAAGCGCCTCTGCAATTAATCTAAACAACTATTTAGGCTTTAACCTGGGAGACGAGGAACTCCCTGACCCCAATCCCACAATAAACAATACCTTGGCGCAAAACACGATTATCCCCGCGGGGGGTGTCGCTGTTATTTATGATGCGAATTACGGAAGCGGAAACGCTCCGATGGCCAACCCTAATAATTTTGTTGATGCTAATTTTCGTAGCGCTTGGGGATTGGCTCCGTCGGTGCCTCTCATCGGTGCCAACTTTTGGCCCGGCCTCTCGAATTCCGAAGGGAGCCAGGCGCAATCCATTGGCTTCTGGGCGGACGCCACGGCTTATGCGATGGATATTTCACCCGTGGAAGATGACCCAGACGGCATGCCGGGCGTTTTTACAAACCGTGTGACTAGCTTCGCTAATGCGGAGTTCAGCATCGACTACTCGCCGGAGGCCTTTCCAGAGGTTGACGGCATGTCTTCGATCACTTGGAACGGCAGCGGTAGCAATCAAACTGGGACGAATTGGGTTTTGAGCGTTTCGGGTACTAACGGCGCTGTGACCAGCTCGCAGGTGCAAGTTCCCGGCTTCCTGAACAGTGATAGTGATGTGGGCAATCCGGGGATTGAGCCGAGTGGAACACAAGGTACGCCCGGCTTGCAGTTCACGGAGATTATGTATGATCCGGCGAGCACCGAAGCGGACTGGGAATGGGTGGAGCTTTATAACGGTACCAATGCGGCGATCAACTTGGCAGGTTACATTTTTGACGACGACGACGGCGCAGCGATTACCACTGCCAACATCGCCTCGGGAAGTATCGCTGCTGGTGGCACCGCTATTTTGTTCAATGTGGGTGAGGTCTCCGCTGCAAATTTTGCTTCGGCTTGGGGTGCGACCTTAAATCTTGTCGGTGTTACCGGTTGGGATCCAGGAGTCCTTCTTGCCAATGCCGGCGATGCAATTGTATTGAAAAATGCAATGGGTGCCACTGTGGCGTCGCAGTCTTTTTTGGAAGCTAATGGCTTTCCGACTCTTTCACAGGGTCCCTCAATTAGTCTTGCTGATTTGAGTCTTGATGCAACTGATGGCGGAAATTGGGACAACGCTATTGTCGGAGATTCTATTGGATCGTTTAACGCCAACCTTGTTTCAGGTAGTGGCATGATCACACTTCACCCCGGTGGTGACGTTGGCAGCCCCGGCACGTTTGTCGTCGTCGCACCTCCAGGGGACGGCGATTTCGACGGCGATGGCGATGCTGATGGCCGCGATTTCCTGCTTTGGCAGCGTGGCGGATCGCCGATGCCCTTCAGTGCGGCTGATTTGGCCGAATGGCAGGCCGCTTACGGTAGCCCTTTGAACGCTTTCGGCGCGGTACCCGAGCCGACCTCGCTCGCGATTCTGGCCCTGGCACTGGTGCCGCTTGCTTGCGGTCGTAAGCGGTAGATTGAGTTTGTTTTATGTATCAATTTCGGCCATGCTCGCTACGGTGGGCATGGCCGTTTTGCTATTAGGCGCCTATGATTTGGCGGGGCAAAAAGAGCAGGAACGGACGGATGTTACGGATGAGACGATCAATTGCGCTTTACGCGCTGATGTTTTTAGCCGCAACGCTAAGCCGACAAGCGGCGGGGGCGGAGTACGATCCGCCAGAGGGCTACTACAGCACGGCTACGGGAACGGACACGACTCTCAAGACCCAGTTGCGCACCATCATCAGCACGATGGTCAACGTCTCTTATGACAATGCGCGTTTTTCAGCACCCTACACCGATCCCGACCCAGACGTCCCTGGCAATATCCTGTTGATTTATGATCGCGATTCCGTTGATGAAACATGGGATACGAGTCCCTTGATTTGGAATCGCGAGCACATCTGGCCGCAATCGCGGCTCGGTACCGCGAGTGACTCTGATCAGTTCAATCTGCGACCATCCGACCCCGGCATTAACTCCAATCGGGGCAATGATGCATTTGGCCTCGACACGAACACGGGATCTCATAGGTCGGTTGGTGCCAATCACTATTATCCTGGTGATGCGGATGCCGGCGATGTGGCGCGCGCGCAGTTTTACATGGCGACACGATACAGTTCGCTGAGCCTGACCGATTCTTCTCTCCCGTCCACTGGGGGAACGCAGATGGGAGATTTGTCGTCGCTGCTCAGATATCATTACCGCGACGTGCCGGACACATTTGAGCGCCGCCGTAACCACGCGATTTTTGGACTCGCGGGCGCTGGGGCTCCCGCAATTACGAATCCCTACCGGCAACAAAATCGCAACCCATTCGTGGATCGCCCTGAATTTGCTTGGTCGATTTTCGCCGATCAGGCCAACGATTCGCAGCTTTACGTCGGCGGCTCACCAAACGCCAGCGGCGGTTCGACGCTCGATTTGGATTTCGGCAGCGTGATCGTGGGCGCGGCCGTTCCCGATGCTCCGGATGTGGCCCTTAATAAAAACGGCCTGGACGGCACGTACTTCGAAGTCACGACCAGCGGTATCGCTACCTCACCGATGAGCGGTCGGTACAACGCGTTTCAGATTCTCACCTCGGGAACCGATAGCAGAACGCTGTCTGTTGAACTCGACACTGACACTGTCGCGGCTGGACCTCGCACGGGAACGGTGATTGTCAACAACCTCGACATCACCACCTTAGGGGGCAGTGGCCGCGGGAATAACGACGCCAACGATGTAATCAACCTATCGCTCGATGTGTTGTCTCACGCGAATCCTTCCTTTGTTTCGACCACCGACAATTCGCTCACGCACGACTTTGGCACGGTCACGCTGGGGAGCGTCGTTCCTGCGTTTCAGTTCGACATCGCCAATCTCGTGGGGACGATGGATTTCACGGCTAAGTTGGATCTCGATTCAATTTTAGTTTCGGGTGACGTGGCACAACTGCCAACCAACTTGGCTCCTTTCAACGGCGGCTCGGCACTGGAGGCGGGATTTTTCAATTCCTTCACCGCCGCGATTGACACATCCGTCGTGGGAAGTTTCTCGGCAACTTACACAATGAATTTTTCCGACGAGGATTTAGCAGGAGCGATAGGTTTAGGCAGCCTAACTCTTAATTTAATTGGCAGCGTGGAAAACACGTTCGTCCCTACCGCTGACTTTGACGAAGATGGCGACGTCGACGGCAGGGACTTTCTCGCTTGGCAGCGGGGTGAGTCTCCGGAGCCCTTCAGCACCATCGACCTGGCCGCGTGGCAGCAGCAGTATGGCCCGGGGGAATTGGTCGCCGCGGTGGCTGTTCCGGAGCCTGCGACCTTCGCAATCGTTGCCTTAGTAATCGCCTTTTGGTCGTGTCCGCTTCAGCGGACATTGCTTTAAGCGTGGCTGTGTAAAAATTTGTTGTGAAACTCGCTCAGGCAGAGTTTAATGAAATGGGGCACCCCGACGAGGCAAGGGGGTTACAGACTCGGAGCAGATGGATGTTATTTGGAAATCTTCACACACGATATTGCGCTAGCGCGTTTATTTTCGCGTTCTCGTTGTGTTCGACCGCGCAAGGGCAACTACGGATCGTGACTTACAACACGGCCACGGCCAATACCATGCTCGATATTTATACGGCCAGGGCGGGAATGGACGTTGTCCTGGAGGCCATCGGCGACGAGCTGGTCGGTGGCATCGCCAAGCCAATCGACGTGTTGTTACTGCAGGAACAGCAGTCGATGGCCCTGTCAGGGCAGTCGTTCGTCGACCTCTTAAACGATCTCTACGATCCAATCAATCGCACGATGTATCAGCGTTCGGTCATCAATGGCGCCAAGTCCTTTGCTGACAACTCTGGGGGCGCGCCGGGATTGGTTTACAATACCCAATCGGTCGAACTCATTCAAGAAATTCAGTTTGGACCCGTGGGTACAGGCGAGGTTCAACAACCTCGCGCGACGCTCCGCTATCAATTGCGGCCCGTGGGCTACGGTGCCTCCGCGGATTTTTATGCTTACAATTCGCACTACAAATCGGATACTGGCACAACGAATAACAACCGCCGATTGGCTGAAGGCCAGTCGATTCGTTCCAATTCCGACGGTCTAGGAGATGGCATTCACGCCATTTATGCGGGCGACTACAACATTCAAACCAGCTCGGGCACCATGTATCAACATCTGCTCTCCAGCGGTAATGGCCAGGCCTTCGATCCGATTAACACCCCAGGCAGTTGGAGTAGCAATCAGTTTATAACGATCCAGGGTTTTCCTGAGCCCGTTGACATTCGACACGTCCATACCCAGTCGCCCGTCAACTCGGGTTCCTTGGGACTGACCGGTGGGGGCGTGGATGACCGTTTTGATTTTCAGTTGACGACTGGCGAATTCTTGGATGGCGAAGGCCTGAGCTATATCTCTGGGTCCTATCACGCCTTTGGCAATAACGGCACGCATACCTGCTGCAACAGCAATATCAATACCGGCACTGGTGCGACGCCCGCGGTGCTCGCAGCCCTGATGACGGCCAGCGATCATCTTCCCGTGGTGGCCGACTATCAGTTGCCCGCGTTGATGTTTGCCGATTTGGCCTCGGTCCCGAGCAATGTCACCTTGGGATCTACGGTAAACATCGACGTCTTGGTTGAGAACATCGCGAATGTCTTGACGGTCAACGGTGCTGATGAGCTAGATTACACACTGAGTGTCAGTGGGTCGATATTCGGAGGCTTGAGCGATTTCGATTTTGCGCTGGGCGGAGGAAATGCTCACCAGATTACTCTCGACACATCAATGCTAGGCTTGCAATCCGGCATGTTGACGGTGACCTCCACCAGTCAGTCCGTCGGTAATCCACTCTTCAACTTCCCCATCAGTTTCACCGTCGATCCCATGTTCCTGGAAGCTGATTTCAATCAAGACCACTACGTCAATGGTCTGGACCTGGCCCAGTGGCAAGGCGACTACGGCCTGAATGATGAGTCTGACGCCGACTCTGATGGCGACAGCGACGGCCGAGATTTCCTCGTCTGGCAGCGACAATTTGGCCAAAGCACCCTGCCACCATTGATGGCGAACTCCACGGCCACGGTTCCCGAACCGACAGGATTGCTGCTGGCCACCCTCCTCGGCGGCCTAACCCTGGTTTGCCGGCGGCCAATTTTAGGCACATAGTGCGTTAAACCGCAGCCAGTACGGGGCTTAGGATTACAAACACTGCAAACAAAGCCTTTGCCTAGGATGCCGCACCAACACCAATTGCGACTTCTACCTAGAGATGTGAAGATTCGTCAATTCTCCTGGAAAAACGGGAGACAACGTCCAAATCGGTTGTTACGATAGGGGTAGTTCGATGCAACAAGGGAGGCCGTCGTGCTGACTGGTTACAGTGGGTCAGCCAGCCGTGGCGTTGAGCATTTTTCCAGTGGATTTTGACCCCGAATTTCAACAGGAGATGAGCTAATGAAAACTTCCGTAATTTTGTCTGTCGGCCTTGCCGTTTATATGACGGCTAGTGCGAATGCCTCGCTGATTATTACCGGGGTCATTGATGGCCCCAGAACGGGTGGCAATCCTAAGGCCATTGAGTTGTATGCTTGTGAGGACATTCCTGACCTCTCGATCTACAACATAGAAACTCCCAACAACGGTGCTGCCGCGGTTGGTTCTGAGTTCGCCCTCTCTGGATCTATTTTGGCAGGTGATTATTTTTACGTCGCCAGCGAAACAGCTAACTTCACCGCTTACTTTGGCTTTGCTCCAGACCTCGTCAACGGCGTGGCCAACATCAATGGCGATGACAACGTGATACTGTACGAAAGCGCCGTGACTGTTGACCAATTTGGCGTTAATGGCCAAGACGGTACAGGCACTGCGTGGGAGTATCTCGATGGCTTTGCGTATCGCATCGATGAAACAGGTCCCGACGCCGTGTTTGCCATCGGCAATTGGACTTTCAGCGGGATCGATTTCCTTGACTCTCAAGGTACTGCTGGCGTGAATGGTTCCGATGGCAAGACGGTTCCCTTTGGCACCTTTACCACGACTTGCATTCCCGAACCGGCCAGCATTGCTTTGATGTTTGGCTGCGTTGGCGTTTTGGCATTGTGTCGCAAGTAAGTAAAATTGTTTCCACAAACGTAGTTTTAAGAAGGCCCAGGGATTGCCATCCCTGGGCTTTTTTTATGTCGTCGTGTTTTATGTCTTCGGTGCGGAGCGCCAACGGTCGCGTTCTTGGATGAGTTGCGCCACCACGCTCACGGCGATCTCGCCGGGTTGGTTCGTGCCCAGCGGCAGACCAATCGGGCAGTAAAACGCTTCGGCTTGCGTTTTGTCGATCCCCGCGGCGGTGAGCTCGCGGACCAGTACCGCGCGCTTCGCTTTGCTCCCAATTACGCCCAGATAGGGAAACGCTCGGCCTTGGCGAAAAATTTCCTCGAGCACCGGCCGATCCGTGGCGTGTCCCATCGTCATGCACAGCACAAAGGCATCGCTGGGAAGTGCGGCGACTTGGGCGGGCAGGTCGTCGGTGTGAATCTTCGTGAGCCGTTCGCGATCCGGAATTTTAGCGAGCCATTCCGGGCGGGAATCAACGCACGTCGTTTGGCAATCAAGCTGCGCGAGGCATTGCACCACGGCGCTCGCCACATGCCCGGCACCGAAAATGACCACGCGCCAATCGCAGTGGTTGTAGGTTTCAAAAAAGAGCTTCACCACCCCGCCGCAGGTCATGCCGACATCGCGCTGTAAGTTCCATTCGACGAATTGGTGTGCCGTGGCGGCGGCTGCCGGCTCGGCGAGCATCGCCTGGGCATGTTGAATCGCTTGGAATTCGACCTTTCCGCCACCCACCGTGCCGGAGTGCAGCCCCGCCGACGTGACCAGCATTTTGCTGCCGGTATCTTGCGGGGTGCTCCCCACGGCTTCGACCATCGTGACGCTTACGAACGGTGTGCCGCCGCGAGCGAGTTCGGCCAGGCGTTCAACAAAACCGTGAGGTGTGGGCATGTGAGGAATTGCAGAGTTCGGAGTGCGGAGTGCGGAATGCGGAATTATGTAACGCCCGGGGATTGCACTCCACGGGTCAACTCACGGGAGCGGTCTCCACCTTTTTGGAGAGAGTCAATGCGGTCATCACGCGCAACAATTCTTCTCCGGTGGCGGGCAGTTTCAGGTCGATTTCCGCCTGGTCGTTGACATACGACAGTGCGTTCTTCGCCGCCGCCCAGACCGCGAGGGCCATCATCAACGGCGGTTCACCCACGGCCTTGCTGCTCGCAACATTGTGGGTGTTGTCGCTGTTGGGGAAGAGATCGACATGGAACACGGAAGGGATGTCGGTGATGGCGGGAATCTTGTACGTGGTCGGCGAATGCGACAGCAACTCACCCCGCTCATTATAAATCAGACATTCGTTGGTGACCCAACCCATGCCTTGGATGAATCCGCCGATGATTTGGCCACGGTCAATTCCGGGGTTGATGGACTTGCCGATGTCGATCAACAGGTCGGCCCGCAGCACGCGCATTTCGCCGGTGAAACGGTCAATCACGACTTCGGCTATGGCGGCTCCCTGGGTGAAATAGAAAAACGGCGTGCCCCGGCCCGTCTCGCGGTTAAAGTCGATTCCTGGCGTGGCGAAATAGCCCCGCGCGCCCAAGTCGACCCGCTCGCGGCGGGCGTCGTCGCACAACTGTCCGAAACCGATCCGCACGCGCGGCTGGCGGTCGTCGTACACTTGGCCCTCTTCAAAACAAATGTGCTCCGGCGAGGCTACCAGGCCCGATTCGCTGTCGGCCAGATGCTCCGCCGCAAAGTTCCGCAGCCGAGCTTTAATTTCCTGGCAAGCGAGCACGGCCGCGGCACCGTTGAGATCGGTGCTGGCCGACGCAGCCGTGGGCGAAGTGTTGTTGTTTTTTTCAGTGCTGGTGGCCATCACAATGACGCAGTGCGGCTCGATGGCGAACTCATCGGCCACAAGCTGGCGGATTTTGACGTTCACCCCTTGGCCCATTTCGGTCGCCCCGGTCGAAACCTGCACCGTGC
>JBGTMM010000382.1:0-2323 GCA_041743635.1 Bythopirellula sp. | reverse complement strand
AAAATCTCCAACGCCAAAAATTTGGTGCCCATTTTGGAAGCTGTTTCCAAGGCCAGTAAGCCACTGTTGATCATCGCCGAGGATGTCGATGGCGAAGCCCTTGCCACGCTGGTGGTCAACAAGATGCGCGGCATCGTGAATGTGTGTGCCGTGAAGGCCCCCGGCTATGGCGACCGTCGCAAGGCGATGCTCGGCGACCTGGCCACGCTCACCGGCGCGACCGCGATCTTCAAGGACTTGGGCATCAAGCTCGATGCCGTGCAGCTTTCCGATCTCGGCAAGTGCCGCAAAGTGATCATTAAGAGTGATAACACGACAATGGTGGGTGGCGGCGGCAAGAAGGAAGATATCCAAGGCCGAGCCGACCAGATTCGCAGAGAAATCGAATCGACCGACAGCGATTACGACCGCGAGAAGCTGCAAGAGCGGTTGGCCAAACTGGCTGGCGGCGTGGCCCAAATCAACTGCGGTGCCGCCACTGAAACTGAAATGAAGGAACGCAAAGCCCTGCTGGAAGACGCTCGTTCGGCGACGCAAGCCGCCCTGGCCGAGGGGATTGTGCCCGGTGGCGGCGTGGCGTTGTTGCGGAGTGAAAAAGCGCTCGACAAGCTCAAGCTGGAAGGCGACGAGGCGTTGGGCATCGAGATCATTCGCAAGGTGCTTGATTACCCCCTGCGTTACATCGCCGAGAACGCCGGCGTCGACGGGGCCGTGGTTGTGAATCGGGTGCGCCAATCGAAGGGCAAGAACGATGGTTACAACGCCGACAAAGACGACTACTGCGACATGGTCGCCGCGGGAATTATCGACCCGGCGAAGGTGGTGCGCACGTCGCTGCAAAACGCCGCGAGCGTGGCCTCGCTGCTGCTCACGACCGATTCGTTGGTGGTGAACGCCCCCAAGGAAGAGGAAGAAGCCGCCGGGGGCCACCATGACCACGGCATGGGCGGTATGGGAGGCATGGGCGGCATGGGAATGGGTGG
Source organism: Bythopirellula sp. (assembly GCA_041743635.1). Classification (GTDB taxonomy): domain Bacteria; phylum Planctomycetota; class Planctomycetia; order Pirellulales; family Lacipirellulaceae; genus Bythopirellula. The sequence goes on along the minus strand of JBGTMM010000382.1, from coordinate 1,340 downwards.
CATGGGCGGAATGATGTAGGGTGAAGAAGCTGTTAACTATTAGCGATTAGCTATCAGCCAGATGCTCTTTCTGGCTAAGAGCTAAAAGCTAATTGCTAAAAGCTGGCTTAGCAAATCAATCAAACTCAAATTAAGTCATACACAATAAGGAAAGTAACTCATGGCCAAAATCAATCTGCGTCCGCTGGACGACCGAGTTGTTGTTAAGCCTTCGGATGCTGAGGAAATCACTTCGGGGGGCATTGTGCTGCCCGATGCCGCTCAGGAAAAGCCCCAGCGCGGCAAAGTGATCGCCGTCGGCGGCGGCAAGCTGCTCGACAGCGGCAAGCGCGGCGAACTGTCCGTTTCCGTGGGCGATGAAGTCATCTACGGCAAGTACGGCGGATCGGAAGTGGAAGTCGACGGCGAGGAATACAAAATCCTCCGCGAGAGCGACATTTTGGCGAAGGTGGTTTAGCCGTTAGCTATCAGCCATTAGCTCTTAGCCAATCAATTCTGGCTAAAAGCTGAAAGCTAACGGCTGACAGCTTCCCTCCATCACAATTCACTCCTCAACAGGAAACATAATCGTGGCAAAGCAATTAATGTTTGAAGATCACGCTCGTAGCAAATTGCTGCGTGGCGTCGACAAGCTGGCCGATGCGGTTGCGGTGACGATGGGCCCCACGGGCCGCAACGTCATTATCAACAAATCCTTTGGCGGGCCGACCGTCACCAAGGACGGCGTGACCGTCAGCAAGGAAATCGAACTCGAGGACCCGTTCGAGAACATGGGCGCGAAACTTGTGCACGAAGTGGCCGACAAAACCTCGTCGCTGGCGGGTGACGGCACGACGACCGCCACCGTGCTCGCTCGGGCGATTCTTAAGGAAGGCACTCGCAACATCGTCGCCGGCAGCAATCCGATGGCCGTCCAGCGCGGCATTCGCAAAGCCGTTGATGCGGCGGTCGAATATCTCGATTCGATCTCCAAAAGCGTCACGAGCAAGGAGCAAATTGCGCAGGTCGGGTCGATCAGCGCGAATAATGATCGCGTGATCGGCGACCTCTTGGCCGACGCCATGGAAAAAGTCGGCAAGGATGGCGTGATTACGGTTGAAGAAGGAAAGTCGATGGAAACCACCCTCGAGTTTGTCGAGGGCATGCAGTTCGACAAGGGTTTTCTCTCGCCGTACTTCATCAATCAAACCGCCGACATGGAGTGCGTCTTGGAAGATGCCTGCATCCTGATTCACGAAAAGAAAATCAGCAACTTGCGAGACCTGCTCCCCATTCTGGAGCAAGTGAGCCAAAAGGCGAAGCCGCTGTTGATCATCGCCGAGGATGTCGAAGGGGAAGCC
>JBGTMM010000381.1:0-5135 GCA_041743635.1 Bythopirellula sp. | reverse complement strand
CATGTCGCTGTCTGACGCGTTGGAACAAGTTCCCGGAGTGCTGTCCGACGAAGATGCGCTGGCGATCCGCTTCGGCGACCAATCAGGAACACTGCCCGCCATGTTGTCGCAATTGGTCAATAGGCCCGCTGGGGCGGAGTCGAGGGTGATGGCACGCATCCGTCAAATCGTCTTTTATACGGCGATCACGGTCGCAATCACTGTCATCATTCTTAGTTTCATAATGGTCAAGATCATCCCCAGCTTTCAGGCAATCTTTGATGATTTTGAATTGGATATGCCTCGTCCGATGATTGCCCTGATCAGAATCAGCCAGTGGGCCGTCGATTACTGGTTTCTGATTGCGATTCCACTACTTGTCCTGTTATGGCTTTGGAAATCAGAGCGTTCGCGGCGATTCTTCCGACGCACGGTGTCGTCGCGTTTACTTCGGCCGATCGCGCAACTGCGTTCCGCCGATCTCTTGAGTCTATTGTCAGTCAATGCTCGCGCGGGACGACCGCTGGCAGGCGCGATCTCGACGCTCGCACGATATCACTTTGACACGAAGATTCGCCAAAAGCTGCTCTTTGTCCGCAATGAAATGGAACAAGGGGCCGACGCGTGGAACAGCATGGCGACCGCGCGGATGCTGACGCCCCAAGAAGCGCGCGCCGTGGCGAGTTCGACCACCACCGACTCGCGCGCTTGGACGATGGATCGACTGGCCGACCTGAGACGCAGCCGCGTCGAGCGGCGACTCGATTTGTATCTGTCGCTGTTGCAGCCGGCGGTGACGTTGCTGCTCGCGGCGGCGGTGCTATTTATTGCCGTGGCGTGCTTGAGTCCGCTGTTTGAAATGGTCGAGGCCTTGTCGGGATAGGAAATTTGCCGTTCATCAAAAAACTTAATGAGGTCAACTCGATGTAGTAGCCACGGATTGAACACGGATGGGAGAAGAATTATGGAATCTAGACACCATTCGTTGGAATTCACCTTGAATTCGTCCGTGTTAAATCCGTGTTTATTCCGTGGCCCCTTAATTCCTACTGCCGTGAAAGTTTCCAATTTTCTCACTCAATTTCCGTAAGACCATTCCATGCTTCTAATAGCTCTGAAAAACTTGAAAACCTGTCGTAATAGTCGCCACGGCTTGATGATGACGGAACTGATCGTCGCAGCCACATTATTGATTACGGCGCTGTCACTGGTGGTGACGCTCTCTTTCCGCACGGGCAAGTTGTGGCAGGACTCGCGGCATTACAAGCTGGCCGTGGAAGAGCTCACTAACCAACTCGAACGCTTGACGATTCTTGACGAGACGGAACTCGACGCCGCGCTTACTGAGGTGGCCGTTTCGGAAGCGATTCAAACGGTCCTGCCGAACGTGCGTTTGTCGGGGATCAAAGTCTCCGATGATAACGGCACTCGAGTGGTGCTCGAAATCCAGTGGGATCGTGTTGGCAAGGCTGAACCACTCGCGCTCGTCGGCTGGCTTGCCCCCGCCACGGAGGAGGTGCCATGAAAAAAGTGCGAGGCTTCACGCTCGTGGAAATGGTGGCCGTGATCGGGGTTGGCTCGGTGCTCTTGGTACTCGCCACCGGCGTGGTGCAGCGCGCGATGAAACTCGACAGCCAGTGGCGCTCCCACGCCGACGTCACCCGGGCATTCACCCGATTGTCGCACGATCTGAGACGCGATGCGCATGAGGCAAACAGCGCGACAGTGACCCCCGAACCGCTCGAAATGCAGTTTTCTCTGCCGGACGGTAAGACTGTGCGGTACACCTTTGCGGCCACGGAAATCGTGCGGGTATTGGAATCCCCAGGTCAGCAAGCGCAGCGGGAATATTACAGAAAGTCGGCAGACTATCAGGCCGCAGTGACCACCTTGTCGTCACCGGATCGAATCGACGTGCAAGTCACCCGCGCTGTGAAAATCGTCGGCGAGCCGCCGCGGACGGTAATGCACGTCGAAGCGCAGGTGGGTCGGCTGTTGCGGCTCACTCGTCAGGAGGAACCTGCACCATGAATTCTTCGCGGAGAAAACGCTCGGGTTCGATTCTGATTTGTGTCCTGGTCTGTTTGGCGATTGTGACAAGCATCGCGGCGTCGATGCTCAAGACTGCTCTCGACGCGCGAAAAGCGGTGCGGCAGGAATTGCAACTGAGCCAAACCGAGTTTTTGCTGGAAGCGGGAATTCAGCGCGCCGTCCAGCAATGGAATGACGACCCTGAGTACAGCGGCGAGACCTGGCAACTCAAGAGCTCTGCGATTCCGGGGATTGAATCAGCGCTCGTGGAAATCCAAGTCTCTCCCGCCGCCGAGGATCAGCCAACTCGCATTAAAATTGTTGCCCAAATTCCCGCCGACTCGCCGCAAGCGATGCGGCGTTCCTACACATTTTCACTCTCCAGTGAGGAGTAATTTCATGCAAACTATTCGTAGATACAATCGCAGCGGTTTTACCCTTGTGGAGCTTTTGGTGGTGATCGCCATTATCGGCGTGCTGGTCGCGCTGCTACTCCCCGCCGTGCAAGCGGCGCGAGAAGCGGCGCGGCGTTCGTCGTGCCTCAACAACATTTCGCAATTGGCGCTCGCCGTGCACAACTATGAGTTCGCCGTCGAACACCTGCCCGCAGGGGTCATCAATCCCGAGGGACCGATCCACAGCGAACCGGATGGCCAGCATGTGAGCTGGCTCGTGCAGATTACGCCCTACGTCGAGATGGGCAATGTCCATGATGCATTCGACATGGAGGCGGGTGCCTACGCGCCGGTGAACAGCGCGATACGTGCTGTGCCGGTGTCGCTCTTTATGTGCCCCAGTTTTCCTGGTGCGGAGATTTCCGAGGATAAGCTCGCCGCGTTGAGTACGTATGCTGGTTGCCATCACGACGTGGAAGCCCCCATCGACGCCGATAATCACGGCCTTCTGTTTCTCAACAGCGGCATTCGTTACATCGACATCAAGGATGGCAGTTCGCAAACGCTGCTTATCGGTGAAATGTGGCCCGCCGACTATGAACTCGGTTGGGTCAGCGGTACACGGGCAACTTTGCGTAACACAAGCCGCGTCAATCAGCGCCCACCGCGCCGAGGTGAACCAGAACTTGCGCCACCCGGGCCGTTAGAAGTCGGCGGCTTCGGCAGCGCCCATCCCGGCACGGCTCAAATGGCTCTGGCCGACGGCTCTTGCAGATCGCTCTATGAAGACGTCGAAGCCGAGGTGCTGCGACAACTGGGCCACCGCGCGGACGGGACGTTGCAGAGTCGGTATTAGCAACGCGGCGGGAAAATGCAGAAAAAATCTGGCTCATTAGTTTTTTTATTTTCCATGTCTGTCTGCTAGCTGCGCAGTTCTGTTTGCATTGCATGAACTCAAAAGAGTTTATGAAAATCGTGGGCAGGCGCTTTCCAGAAAGCAACTGTGAAGTTTTCGCATAATTTCTGGATTACCTTTTGACATGCGAACTAGCGGCGGTATACTCGCCCTCGTCGGAACATCACTACTGACTTTCGCACGAGATTTCGAGATGCGATCGTCTTTCTGTCAGGATTTTCGACGAAAACTGTGATCTTTTGCTGACTTCTTATGGGGAGGAATGCTAATGGTCAAAAATTTCTTCAGGGCACCACGCGCCAGATAGTATCGCGCGGATTTTCGATTGCGGCGTAAACCCGCGAATCGCTTCGATTGACGTTTTCCTCGGAAAGATGTTTGCGCTCGCGATGCGCGCAGGCCTCTACCAAATCGTGTTTACTCACTTTTTACAGGAGATTGTTCTAATGTCACGAATCACCAACAAATCTGTTTTTTCGTTGGCCTCTGCTCTTTTACTGGCCTGTTCTTTCACCACTTCCGTCAGAGCGACCGTCGTTGGCGCGCAAGCCGATGGTGATGATCTCGTAGGTGGGCGAATTGAAGTTCAGTTTGCACAATTAGGACTTCAAGTGGCACCTATTGTGTTCGGCGGAGTCGGCACGGGAACAGCTAGTCTCCCTGGGCTATTTTCCTTCAGCGTCACCGGCGACACTTTCTTAGCCGACTGGAGACTCACGAATAACACAACGTTTGACTTGATCCGCTTCGTACGATTCGATCTCTCCGGCTCTCCGTCACTGTTCGATGATGGATCACTTCCCGATACCGATTTCGGCTTTGCGGGGCGTCAAGGTGCCGTCCAGGTCAACGTCGGGGCTCCCAATATTCTGTTCAGCGATGAGGCCAATTTATGGCCAGATCCGATGAATCAAGGTGACGAATATTTGGAAGAATTCATTGAGTATGCAGGCTTCGGCCCGCTGTTGACGTCCGTGTGGCGTGACGACACCGACATCATTGGCGTGCGGACGCCGCCCGAAGTGCCGGAACCGACTTCGTCCCTTTTGATGTTGATTGCCGGTGCTGGTTTGAGTTGCGTTGGTCGTTGCCGGTGTTGAGGTACTAAGCCGCAAGCGGCAGTTGAGAAGCGTCCGGAGATCGCGGTGATCTCCGGGCGCTGATATTCCTAATTCTCTTTCAGCTCGTCGAGATGGCGCGTGGCGCGGAGGGGATCGAATCGGCACGAATTGCACGAATGGGAAGTGCAGGTGGTCAGTGGTAAGTGGCCAGTTGCTGGTGAACCTCATGGAAGATTGACCTGTCATTCCAGTCTGCAGCATCCGTTATTCCTATTCGCAATGGAGGTGTCCCATGTGCCACGAACTTCACGTAGACGACTCCTTTTGACGCTCCCCACAACCAAGTGATGAGCAAACGCCGCCGCGGGTATCCTAGCGAAACGCGGGTGAAGGCTGGCGTGCGCATCGTGCATGGCGATAAGTTGCTCACGGAAAAGCTCGGCCGCAATGACCTCTGCCCCTGTGGCAGCGGCCTGCGCTTCAAGCGCTGCTGTCTCAGATCGGGCCACTTTTGACGGCGTCAATCGTGACGGGTATTTTTAGGGAGAAGTAACCGAATAATTCGGTACGAATGGGTAACCACGAATTTGCACGAATCACCCGAATGAATTATTCATAAATTCGTGCGGATTCGTGGTTCATCGCATTTCTTGTTTCTTGGCGGGTTAGGTGCCGCCGGTGCATGCTTCGTGAAACCATGCTACTATTAAGTAATTGGGTTCAAGGTTGCTACATTAAACAGTAAATGTCTGC
>JBGTMM010000380.1:0-5671 GCA_041743635.1 Bythopirellula sp. | reverse complement strand
CGGCCTGGTGGTGAGCGAGAAGCTGGCCGCCCAAGCGATCCCGGTGATCGGAGCGGTGGGCGGGGCGCTCATCAACACTTACTTCATCGGCCACTTTCAAGATATCGCCCGGGCTCACTTCACGATCCGTCGCCTGGAGCGAGAGTATGGCTCGGCGGCAGTCACGGAAGCCTATCGGCGGTTGTTGTGAGAAGGAAAGAGAGGGATTATGGTTTCTTCTGGAACCCAAAAATCTCCCGCTCGCTGGTAAAAAAAACTTCTCCCGCGTCGTCCTCGCCGAAGGTGATCACCGGCGAGCCCTTTTCGCGGATCGTGCGATTGGCGATGACTTTCTTTTTCACTTCGTCGTACCACAACGCCCACACCTGGCCGGTCACATAATCGGCGTAGATGTATCCCCCCTGCAGCTCAGGAATTTTCTGGCCGCGATACACAAAGCCGCCCGTGATTGATTTTCCCACGTCGTGGTGATATTCCCAAATCGGTTCGATCAGCCGCTCGGTTTCCTCGACCCCGCCGGGACCAAACTTGTGTTTCGCTTCGCGCAGATTCCAGCCGTAGTTGCCACCCTTCACAATGATGTCGATCTCTTCCCAAAGGTCCTGCCCCACGTCCGCCGCCCAGCAGGTGCCGGTCTCGCGATCGAACGACATTCGCCAGGGATTGCGAAATCCATAGGCCCAAATCTCGCCGCGTGCATACCGACTTTCGCCCACAAAAGGATTTTCATGCGGGATCGCATACGGTGTTGCCTTTCCGTCCCTATCGGGTTCGCCAGCTTTGTCGATATTGATCCGCAATATCTTGCCTAATAGCGTCTGCAGATTCTGCCCGTTCATGTGCGGATCGTTCCAGGCCCCACCATCGCCGACGCCAAGATACAAATAGCCCTCCGGCCCGAAGACCAGCGTCCCACCTTTGTGATTCCAATACGGCTCGTTGATCTCAAGCAGAACCTCTTCGCTCGCCGGAACGGCCTCGTTGGGGTTGTCTTTTTTCACTGTGAATCGCGAGATGCGAATAAGGTGGGGCTTTTCTGGGGTGGGAATGGCGGAGTAATATACAAAAAGTTGCCCGTTCTCCTTAAATTCGGGGTGGAACGCCAGCCCCAAAAAGCCCTCTTCATTCTCCTGCGGTTTGAACGGCATGACCCGGTCGCGGATGTCGAGAAACAAGTTCATCTCGCTGGCGTCGGGGTTATTTTCAAAAAAATGAATCGTGCCATACTGTGTTGCCACGAACATTCGACCGGAATCGTCCCCCGCACCGGTGATAATAATCGGCCGCGGATCGCGGGGCTTCCCCTCGTCAATTCCCAAAATCCAATCGGGCCACTGGAGTTTCGCAAACGCCGACACAACTTCCACGGCCAGCGGGCTTCCATCGATTTCAGCCGAGGCGATCACGGGTATCCACAAGGCAGAAAGCGAGACAATCAGCAAAAAAAACTGACGAATCATGGGGCGGGTCTCTGAGTCAAAAAGGTCACAAGCATAAACGGAACTGATCTTAGCAGTTGCCGTCCGGAACGACCATGAGCCGATTCCCGTACAAAAAACGCCTAGATGGGTGCCCAATCTAAGAAGGACTGTTTAGATTAGCGATAGAGATTTTGAATAAGGAACAGACGAAAATGTGTACCTCCACTTTGGAAACTCCCATCACCAACGGCAACGCCTTCGCCGAGCGGATGCTCAACGCCGTCAACGAAGCGTCGCTCATGCTGATGACCTCAATTGGCCATCGCACGGGGCTTTTCGATTGCTTGGCGGAAATGTCACCCGCCACGAGCGCGCAAATCGCCACGCAGTCCAAACTCAACGAGCGCTATGTCCGCGAATGGCTCGGTGCGATGGTCACCGGTCGGGTCATCGACTACGACGCGACCACCAAGCAATATCACCTTCCGGCCGAACGCGCGGCGTGTCTCACCCGCGCCGCTGGAGCCGACAACATTGCCAGCGTGGCTCAATGGGTCGCCGTTTTGGGTGCCGTGGAAGATGAAGTCGCCGCCGCGTTTGAGCATGGTCGTGGTGTGCCGTATTCTTCCTACAAACGGTTTCACGAAGTGATGGCCGCCGAAAGTGTGCTTACCGTGGTATCTGCACTCGATGAACATATTTTGCCGCTGATCCCCGGCATTGAGGATCGCTTGCAACAAGGAATCAAGGTCGCCGACCTTGGTTGCGGCAGCGGTTTGGCGCTGATGCACTTGGCCGAGCGTTTCCCGAAGAGCCTTTTCATGGGGCTCGATTTCTCGGTCGAGACAATCTCAAATGCCCAGGCCATTGCCGAGAAGCGCGGCCTCGGCAATGTGCGTTTCCACGCACAGGATGCCGCCAAGTGGAAAGTGAAACATGAACTCGATTTGATCTTCACGTTCGACGCGATCCACGATCAAGCGCGGCCCGACATCGTGTTGGAAAACATTCGTCACGCCCTCCGGCCCGGTGGCGTGTATCTTATGCAAGACATTGCCGCATCGAGCCATGTTGAAAAAAACACCGATCACCCTCTCGGCCCGATGGTTTATACGATCTCCTGCATGCACTGCATGAGCGTGTCCTTAGCGAGCGGAGGCATGGGACTCGGTGCCGCCTGGGGCAAAGAAAAAGCTTTGGAGATGCTCGCCGAGGCCGGTTTTGAGAACGTGCGGGTCGAGCAACTTGAGCACGACATTCTCAACTACTATTACATTTGCCAAGGATAGTGCCGCTGGCGGCTTAGCGAACAGTACCTGAAAAAAATTCACGTATTTGCCCGTCGACACATCAACCACACCGGCAGGTTTTCCGACAGCAGGAGCTCGTGTTCCACTTGAAATCCAAGTTTCTGGTAATAGGCAAGATTCGTGAACTGCGAAGTTTCGAGGGCCATCAGCTCTTGCGTGGAACCGCACAAACTGATTTGTTCTTGCAACAATCTTGCCGCATGCCCCTCGCCGCGCTGTGCCGGTGTCGTCGCCAAAGCTTGCAGATACCAATAGGGTTCGCGCGGATGACGATTGGCGAGCGCCGTGAACCCGCGTCGCACTTCATGAATGCGCTTGCCGTAAGTCCAGCGCATGAAAAGCGACTCGGCATAATGTTCCCAGCGCGACGGGGCAGGGGGGTATGGCGGAGTCCACACCGCGGCACTCGCCACCAGGTTTGAACGATCACGAATGACGCGTACCATTCCCTCCGCGATCTTTGATTTCAATAATCGCCGAAACATCCGCGCACTCGCCGCCAAGCGACCTCGCTCATCAGGGAACAACCACTGTTGCAGCGGATCATCGAACAGCGACTCGGCTAGCAGCCGAGCTAGCTGCCGAATGTCGCTCATTTGGGCAAATTCAATGGGCGATTGGCACGACATGGTCATGTGCGGAATCGTACCGCACCACGAACAAACTGTGCCAGTGCGATTGCCATAGCCCCCGGCGCAAGTCGTGGGGGCATCAATTTCATAACCCTCTAAACATTGTGGGCAACTCGCCAGCAATCTATAATGATGAACTTCCCCGCGGGCAACATTGTCCCTAGGGAAGACCGGGGCAGGGGACTGTCCGGCTCGCTGATTTCATCCTTATATTTCTGGAGAGAAAAACGTGTTTGAGTCGATTGCCATTGTCGGCGCCACCGGCGCCGTGGGAAGCCTGATTCGCCAAATGTTGGAAGAGCGGAATTTTCCCTACGAGAAAATCACCTTTCTGGCTTCCGCGCGTTCAGCCGGCACGACGATTGCGTTCAAAGGCGAGAAACACCAGGTCGAGCTTTTGCGTCCCGATGCGTTCGACGGCATCGACCTCGCCATCGGCAGCACCCCCGACCCCATCGCTAAGGAGTTCTGCCCCTGGGCGGTGGAACGCAATTGCGTTGTTGTCGATGAGAGTGGCTATTGGCGGATGGACCCCAACGTGCCGCTGGTGATTCCCGAAATCAATCCCGAGGCCGCGTTCAATCACCAAGGGATCATCGCCAGCCCCAACTGTTCGACGACCCAAATGGTCCTTGCCATGAAGCCGCTGCACGACGCCGGCACAATCCGCCGCGTCGTCGTGAGCACCTACCAATCCACCAGTGGGGCAGGGGTCCAAGGCCAAGCAGACTTGATGGCCGGCAGCCGCGCGTTCCTCGAAAACGAAGATTACGAGTATCAAGTCTTTGCCCACCCGATTGCGTTCAACCTCATTCCGCAAATCGGCTCAGCGAAGTACGAAGGTTACACCAGTGAAGAAATGAAGATGATCTTCGAGACCCGCAAAATCCTGGGCGACAACTCGATCCAAATTTGTCCCACCTGCGTTCGCGTTCCCGTGGAAAACTGCCACAGTGAGAGCATCCTGGTCGAGACCGAAAAGAAGATCACCGTCGCCGAAGCCCGCGAGTTGTTCGCCGCCACGCCGGGCATCAAAGTGGTCGACGACCTGGCCGCCGGCGTGTATCCGATGCCCGCCGATTGCAGCGGCGACGATGCCGTCTTTATCGGCCGCATCCGCGAAGATCTTTCGAGCAAAAACGGCTTGGCATTCTGGTGCGTGAGTGACAACCTCCGCAAGGGCGCAGCGACCAACGCCGTGCAAATCGCGGAGCTGTTGGTCCGCTCGCAAGCCGCTGTGTAATTCAAAATCCCAATGACCAATGACCAAATGACCAATCTTTCATTGGTCATTGGGAAATTGGACATTGGTCATTTGTTTTCATGCCCACCTTCAAACTCACCATCGCGTACGACGGCACGAAATTCTCGGGTTGGCAATTCCAACCCGATCAGCGCACGGTCCAGGGGGCCGTGCAAACCGCGTGGCAGCAAATCACCGGCGAGGTAGTGCAAGTTTCCGCCACCAGCCGCACCGACGCCGGGGTTCATGCGCTCGGCCAAGTCGTGGGGGTCAATTCCGCCACGCATCTCACGGCGGACCAACTTTATCGTGCCATCAACGCCAAGCTCCCCGAAGACGTGGTGTTGGTGGCCATCGCAGAAGTCGCCGCAGGTTTTCACGCCACGCGCGATGCCAAAGGGAAGCGCTATCGCTACCGCATCCACAACGAGCGGACGCGCCCCCTCTTCGACCGTAACTTGGTGTGGCATGTGCCACAACCACTCGACGCCCAAAGGATGCACCGCGCGGGGCAATCGCTGGTAGGAACACACGACTTTGCAAGCTTCCAAGCAGCAGGTTCTGAGCGCGAAAGCACAGTGCGGACGATCACGGAAATCTATGTCCGTCGATGTATAGACGATCTTGAGTCATGTGTACTTGTCGATGTCGAAGGAGATGGCTTCCTCTATAATATGGTGCGAATCATTGTTGGATCGCTCGTCGAGATAGGGGTGGGCCGCCATGAGGAAACATGGCTCGCCGAGGTGCTGGCCGCGCGCGATCGCCGCGCTGCGGGCCGAACGGCCCCGCCGCAGGGGTTGTGTTTACTGAAGGTCTACTATTAATTCAATCTATTGTCGCTAAACCGCAAGAGATCGCTTGCGGTTTAGCGATGATTCATCACCGGGTTTCCTATACGCATTTATCTGACTACACTAACAATCTCGCCAACTCACATCCGCACCAACATTCAACCACTTCAAATTCATGTCCACCGGCGGTAAAGAATTTGTCGGGCCCTATCGGCTCTTTTATCTGATTCGCGCCGGGGCCATGTACGAAATCTGGGCCGTTCGGCCGATC
>JBGTMM010000379.1:0-1977 GCA_041743635.1 Bythopirellula sp. | reverse complement strand
CCGACGGAATTAAAGATGAAGTGAAAGGGGCGAAGTCGGTAAAGGCCGTACTGGGGAATCTGTCGACCCTCGTGCAAGGACTCGCCGAACTTCGCAACCTCTACGGAACGGGTCATGGAAAGGGAGGCTCCGCAAAGGGGTTGACTGCCAGGCATGCGAGGCTCGCGGTCGGAGCCGCGACCACTTTGGCGATTTTCCTGTTTGATACTCACGAAGACCGTAAAGGCCAACAATGAGTAACCTCAAGACTATCGATCGGCAACCCTTCGAGGACCTGCTCGGCATGTCTGGCGGGTACGTCTTGTATCCCCACTTAACGAATTCAACCTTTCAATCGTTCTTCGCCGAGTCTGTCGAGAAGGACATTTACAGCGATCGGTACGCGAAGCACGGCGATTCCAAGGCGAAAAGGTTTAGAGCGTTTTGGGACATCGAGTCCGACCGGACTGTCGCGAAGGTACTCGCCGAACTGGTCGAATTATGGGAGTACAAGAATCCGGAGCCGACCGCCAAGGAGCGGGCAACCGCGAAACGATGCCGAGAGATCATTCGCCGACTTAACGGCCAACAGCAGCCCCCGGCCGAAGTGACAGAGGAACAGTTCCTTCAAAAAAACTTTAAGAACGCAGACATCGAGAAAGTTCCAATCGAAGCGAGTCTCATTCCCATCCTTCAGGCCCGATTAACCGAAGCAGGTCGCAGCCTCCACGCGGATGCTCCGCTGGCGGCGATTTTCATGTGTGGCAGCGTCCTCGAGGGGTTGCTGCTCGGAACCGCGCTAGCGAACCCGCGCCAATTCAACCAGGCACCGTGCAGCCCCAAGGATACCGCCGGAAAAGTGAAACCGTTTCCAGATTGGTCGCTGGCCCAGATGATCAACGTCGCGTGCGAACTGGGCTACTTGAAACTCGACGTCAAGAAGTTCAGTCACGCGTTGCGGGACTTCCGCAACTACATCCACCCATATCAACAGATGAGTTCGCAATTTGCTCCCGACAAACACACGGCGGAGATTTGCATGCAAGTGCTGCGTGCGGCGATCGCCAGCTTGAGCGGCGGGCGAAAGCCATAAGGCGAACTAGACGATGCGCGGATGATGCGAATGTGAGATAATCGAAAGAAGTGCACGAAAATCAAAGGGGGCAGGACTGGGGCAGGACTCTTTGTTTGAGTCATCCGGAATTCGGACTTACGGGCGGCCTCGCGGACGTAACGTGGATTCCAAACCTAAACGCTTGGCCGTCGATTCGATCCATGATGGATCGCCAAAGGGACTGCCACGCTGCACAGACTTGCGCAGCGCGGTCAGTTCGGCATCGCTGAGCGGTTCGTTCACTCGGTGCATCCACCGTGGCAGGCGCCCAATGGGCCAGGGCGACGACAAAACCGGGTCCGGTTCCGGCTGCTGCAGCCAGCGTGGCATTCACGATCTCTACCTGGCGCTGAAATACAAATCAATGAGTCCTGACCCAGTCCTGACCCATTTTCTTCATCTGACCCGTTTTCATCAGCCGCACAGATGTGCGCTCATTTCCCCGTCCCAGCCGCCGCGCTGGCCGCCGCTGCCGATCCGTCTCACAGTTGACCAAAATCTTTAATGCTGCTACGTTTAGCACCAATGGGCTAGCAGTTTTTCTGGCACTGTCGAAAGTTGTTCGGTTGGGAATGTCTCTTGGTGGATAGCACGCAAAACGCTCGGTTTGAAGATTTGTCGTTGTCGGACGTGATGATGTCGGCACTGGCGAAGGCCGCCTACGAGCAGCCCACGCAGATCCAAGCCGGCTTGATTCCGCTGGCCCTACAAGGCATCGACGTGGTGGGCCAAGCGCGCACCGGCACCGGCAAGACCGCGGCGTTCGTCATTCCGATCTTGGAGCGGCTCAAACCGCGCCGCGAATTGCACGGGCCGCAAGCCTTGATCTTGGTTCCCACGCGCGAGTTGGCCGTGCAGGTAACGGGTGAGGTCACCAAACTGGC
>JBGTMM010000378.1:0-2824 GCA_041743635.1 Bythopirellula sp. | reverse complement strand
TATTCAGTATGCATGGTCCACCTCTTTTTTCTCTGCTGTTCCTCTTGCAATACCCTCCGCGTTTCTTGCGTTTTGGCGAGTGCAATGGTGTGGTGTTCCGCGCGATTCCTTCGCCCACGACCTATTTTAAAGGAGTAATTTTGAGCTTTTTGTAAAAGTCCTTGTTGTTGCTATCTACTACCTGCCCGTTTCCGGCGGGGATAATTCGCTCGAGAGCTAGCAATCTTGACCGCGATGGTAGGAGTGCTAGCCGTTTGGGCCTACAAGTTGTACGCATATTAGTCGTTTTAGGTCGAGAGAAAGTTCACGAATGCCGACACGACTCGCTGGCTGCGGGGCGGTGAAAAAACGCATAAGTCCTTACTGAATAATACTTTGAGAATTAACTGGACATTTGGCGGTAATCGGGAAATCACGGCAACTACGATGCTCACTTGGGGAAATACGAGGTTTAGTCAAACTGCCCCGTCCCCATTCTGCCGGAGATTGTCCAAACTACGGCGGATCGAAGTTGATGAAACCGACAATATATATGTCCCTCGCAAGAACTATGTTCGGATGGAGGCCAGTTCGCTACACTCCGCATCGCCTTTTGGCTGATTTTTGACTCATTCTGCGAGACTAATTCCGAGAGAGTGTTCCATGAGATTGCATTTCGCGCTTCCGCTAATCCTATGTTGGGCTTGTTTTACACTCTCGGCTCAGGCCGCCACGCCGAAGTATCTGCTGAAGGCGGAACTCCCCGCGGGAGTGACCGCCCACGTGACGGTCAAACTGGAAGTCGGCGGCGAGTTGCTCGTTCCCACCGAAAAAGAAGGCGTGAAAAAGCTGCCAATGAAGGTGATTGGCAATCTCGATTACCGCGAGCAATTCGTCGAGTGGTCCGCAGAGCCGGCAGCGGTCGCCCGCTCGATCCGAAAATATGACTCGGCGACGGCGAAGTTCGAGGTCGAAGAGCAAACGACCGACCGCACGCTGGCCGATGATCGGCGGTTGCTCTTGGCCGAGGTGCGCGACGGCTTGAGTAATGTTGCCGGGAGCAACACGAATCTCACTCGCGAGCAGTTGGATTTGGTCAACGTAGTGGCCAATTCGCTTGCCATAGATCGCCTGCTGCCGGGCAAGGAAATGGCGGAAGGTGAAAGTTGGACTCACGATGCCGCGACACTCGGGGCACTGTTGTGCATGGACCACGTGGCCGTCTGCGACGTTTCGAGCGTCGCGACCAAGGAATTCGAGCGGCAGGTGCAAATTCGGCTCGTCGGCACGGTACACGGCACGGTCGACGGCTCGGCCACGGAAATGGAGCTGCGGGCGGCGTATTTGTTCCATCTCGATGAAAAGCGGATCATCCGTTTCAACTTCGCAATCAAGGAAGTGCGAAAAGAGAGCGAGATCGTTCCCGGCGTCGACGTTGTGGCAAAGGCGTTTGTCACCATCGTTCCAGAATCCCAGCCATTTGATGTTCCCTCCGCCGTGCAAAAAGTAGCGGCGCGGACACGTGAACCCCTTTCGCAAACGCTCGCGTACGAATCGCCGACCAAAAACTTCCGCTTCGATTACGACGCGGCCTGGTATGTCACGGCCGAAGAGCGCGATTTGTTCTCGTTCCGCTATCTGCACGATCACGACCTCACGGCCCATTGCAATCTCAGCGTGCTCTCCGTGCGTTCGGCGGGTCGGCACACGCCGCTCGACGAGTTCGAGCGCGACGTCCGCCAAGCACTGGGCGACAAGCTCGAGACGGTGAGCGCTGCGACCGCCTGGCAAACCAAGCGGGGTCACAACTGCCTGGGAGTGATTGCCGAGGGGAAGGTGAACGACGTGCCTATCGAGTGGCGGAATTATCTGGTGTCGGCCGACGATTGCCCACGGTTGTCGCTGGCCGTCACGCTGGAGCGGGAGCGCAGCGAAAAGTTCGCCGACGCGGAACGGCAGATTATTGACACAATCCAACTCGTGCCAACGCCGCCGGCGGCGACAGCGAGTAAGAGCGACAAGTCGCAGCGCTAATGGTGCCAACCGAGTTGTGTGGTTGGTTGCGGGTGGTGAGTTGATTGTAGGCGGAACTCATCCAACTCGTTCCGGCCTACGAATTTTCTCTGGCTGAAAGCTTTCATATAAAAATCGTGGGCGCCCACGGGGGCTTGTTCACGGCCAACTTCGCATCTGCTTTGGGGTTTTCAATCTCTGGACTTTCGTTAGCTGTTATCGAGAAATCATTTACCCAGCGGCGGGCCGGGGCGATGTTATAACCAGCGTCGAAAGCGGCGTTGCAGGTCCCGCGGACGGGACGAGCGCGACGCCAAGCTTGGCGGTCGTTGGCTGCGAACGGGATTCAGCTTAGCAGAGTGCTCGGCTATTTTCAGTAATCATTATTGGCCAGCGCCGTTGGGAAGCCGTGAAAAAAACACAACTGGGCGAGTTCGCCACGGCGAATCCGACGCGGCGGACCAGCAGTGGCACCCGATTCTGAAAATTCAGGCGGCTTACGCCGAGCCGCTAGCCATGTGGGCACATCATTTGCGTCTCTTTCCTTGACAATGCCTTATTGGAAAAAGGAGAAAATGCCATGTTGATTCCCATGACAATCGTTTTGCCGCCGGCTGATCTGGAGGCGTTCAACGAGGTTATATTTCATCCACATCACCATGACCCTGATCGCAATAATCCTGAGCTAAAAGCTGATCCGAAGGATCCTGAGCTAACCGGCGGGGATCAAGACCCCGAAATTCCGCAACCGCCGACACCGCACCCTGGGCCGCCGAATCCGGGTGATCCTGTCGGCACGCCCCCGTCGCCAGGTGATCCCGCGCCGCAACCG
>JBGTMM010000377.1:0-8507 GCA_041743635.1 Bythopirellula sp. | reverse complement strand
CGATAATACGTCCAATTCAAATCTTGGTCACTCCCCAAGGGCTTCTCACCGTCAAGCCATTGGCTGCCGGGTGCGGCGGACTTGGCCAGCAAAATTGCCACGTCCGGCTGCTCGAGCAAGTGGCTCATGTCAAGAAACCCTTGATAGCGGCTCACCATTCCCGAATAGCGCTGGCCGTTGATCGCCTCAAAAAACATCATCGTCTTGGCGAGCCGTGTGATATCGGCGTTTGCCAGCCGAAAGGGCACGGTACCGTCATCGGCGGTTTCGGTGATGGTGGTTTCTCCGGCCGTGGCGTTGGTGAGCAAGGTCCGCACGGTGCGAGGCTGGCTCGCATCAAGCACATTAACCGACGAACCCGCCGGGATGGAGCCCAAACTCCACGCCCATTGGCCGTAGAGCAAGACGCAATCTTCGAGCGGTGCGTCAGTGGAGTTCACGATTTGGCCCACGAGCAACTGATCGTCCGTGCGATTGAGAGTCGTTTACACCCTTGCCGTCACTTACGCCGACCACCGCGCGGTGATCGTCTTGGTAGACCACAACTGCACGGGCAAGCCGAGCATTTTGTCGAGCGCAGTATTGAAGGCGTAGCCGCGGTCGAACATGCCGGTTTGCCCACTGCTGTTTTGCATGCCCCCGAGTCCATAACCGGGTTGGCCGAGCCAAGCCACGAGCTCCGTGCTGTCGGCCACAGGTTTTTCGTTGAGTAACGCCGTTTCGAGGGAGAGATCGAACTTAGCGACCTCGGGCGTGAAGAAATGTGTCCAGACCGTGCCGCGCGTCAGGCCGCTTCTCACATCCAAATCGACGATCTCCACTTGATTCACTCGGAGCTGATCCCCTTTTTGCCAATGGGCGAACCCATACGCCGCCGCCGAGACAGCCACCACGGCAATCGGAAAACTGATCCAAGTCATCTCGGGCCGTTTGAACACTTTGTGGACCAAGAAATAATCGCCCGGCCCAATCAGCAAAATGTAGCCCACAACCAGCACAGCCACGAGCGCGAACGGCACGACCCCCACCCCCACGAACGATGCGTCGAGCGTATTCCGCACTTGGGTGATGAGGTCGTCACTGCTCACCTCCGCTACGCCGGCGTTCTGCTGTTGCGAATTGACTTCCTTGTTCAAGTTCAGCGCTTTGGCGAGAAAGCTCTGGCGGCCTGCCCAATCCGCGAGCGGTGGCTTGTCGAAGTCCAGCCCAATGAACGTCAATTCGCCGAAGCCGATGGAAGAACGAATCACCAGCGGCACCTCGGTTTGTCCACGCTTCGCACTGGCCAGGACCTTGCCACGCAGATCGGCAAACAGCGGCACGCGGAAATCAACCCGCCGCGTGGGGGTGATCGACTCCTCTGCGCCACTGAAAGCCTCAATCGTCTGCGATTGCTCGATGACTACTGTTTCAGTGAACTTGCCGGGAAGCAACTCGGCGAGCGCTCCCCCTTCGACCAACAATTCGTCGGCCTCCGCGCCGCAGAAAATTACCAGCTTACCCCCCATCTCGACCCAATGCCGTAGCGCTTCCACGCGCGCCGGATTTTGGGTGAAAGTCCGGTACAAATCGGGGCGCGACGTGGTGAGCACTACCGTGTCGACTCCTTCGTAGCCGTACCACTCGGTCGGCAAATCGACCGCGTTATCCACACGCGCAATTCGCGTTTGCGTGAGCTCGTCGCTGTTCTCGTTCGCGGTAAGGTCGCCAAGCCCAATCGTCGGACCAAATTCCACGAGCAAGCGATTCGTCGCGGGCAAGCCGGCCGGCAACGTGCCTTCCTGAGCAATCGGCCCGGCATGGAACACGCGACTGGCGGCGAGCTGGCCCTCGTCATCAATAAACTTCACCTGCAACGAACTGGAGCTTTGCCCCACCCGGACATATAGCCGCACGGTCGTCTTCTTACCGGGTTCGAGCGCGATGGGACGATTCTCGGGACTCGCCACGATTGTCGGCACGCCGTCGCCGTCGGGCACCGTCACGGTCACAATCCCAAGCTGTGATTTCGCGCCTCCGGTGAGTTCCACCTCCAGCGGTGCCCAACATCCGAGTTTGTAGTTGTCGGCAAAACCGATGCGCATGCCGGTGACCTCGGGCTCCTGCGCATAACTTTCACTCGTCATACTCCAGGCGAGAACAACCACGAGCAGAATCCTGGGACGCGGCAAAAAATTCACGGCTTCTCCGCGTCGTCGCAGGTGCAAACCAACAGTCCACAGCCGGGGCAACCTGAACCATATTTTTCCACTACCGCCGCGGTGAGATCGATTCCCGCGACGTTGGCAATCGTGGTTAGCCATGCCAACACGTCGGCGAATTCCGCAGCCTGCTCCGCGGGCGTCCCCTCGCGGAGCGCCGCAGCCAGTTCCCCCACTTCTTCCATCAGCCACATGAACGTGCCGTCAACACCGCGTGTCTGATCTTTTTCAAAATACATCTCGCGGATAAGGCGCTGAAAGTCGCGGAGCGAAATGTCTTGTGGAGAATCTGTCATGGTGTCAAGGAATAATGAACGAGGCGGTAATTGCGTGAACTATTAAGATAATCAGTAATAGCCCCCGGCGCAAGCCGGGGGTCGCACGCGGGGCAAACCCCCGGCTTGCGCCGGCGACTATTTGCGAGTATTCTTAGGAATTGCGTGTCGTATCAATAATTTCAGAGTGCATTACTGCGATGTCCGAATTCGTCACCGTCGCCAAAGTGGGTGCCATTCCAACAGGGCAGGGGGGGACCTTTGTCGTCGGCAACCAGTTGGTCGCCGTGTTCAATCGCGACGGAGAGTACCATGCCATTGACGATTTGTGCCCGCACATGGGGGCTTCACTTGGCGCGGGACAACTCAACGAAGACGGCTCGGTCACCTGCCCATGGCACGCCTGGTGCTTCGACGTCTGCGACGGCACGTGGCGGGACAATCCGCGGCTGAAAATCCCCTCGTATCCCACGCGCGTCGAGGGGGACGAAATCCAGGTGCAGCTTGTCGACCGCAATAAACAATCTTAAGTCCAGCGACCGCGCTCCCTGGGTCAATAATCAAGAAGCACACATCACTGCGAATCGTCGACAATCCGCCGGAACTCAATCGTGTGTTCCAGCTTCATGTGGCCCTCAGGATTGTTCGGCTGATCGAATTCCGCTTCGTAAATCAGCGTCGAAGTTATCGGCCGGCCCGCTGCTGTGTCGAATTCCAGCGTGCCCGAAGAATCCTGATTAACTAAATCCAAGCGATCAACTCCGTCTTGCGCTTCGAGATCGATGGCCATCAATTGATCGACGACCACTTTGGTTTCGCTGAGCGGATCCTTAACGATGTAAACAAACTCCGCCTTGATGGGCCCCAACACGGGAAGCTCCAACTCGCGAGTCTCCGTCCACCGCGCGCCGGGGGCAATCTCGCCTTCAGGCAACAGTAGCGGCGCGCCCAACCGCGCGAGGGCTTCAAAACTTTTTAAGCCCCCGTCTTGCGCAAACTTCTTGCCGCCGGGGACTGCCTTCACGGCCTCGGCCAAATCGTCCGGCAGTTTTACGTCACTCACTTCGCCTCGCGCAGTCATCGTGAGCTGCACCTCCGCCTCCGCGAGTCGCTTGCCAATCGGCATCAGCATCGCCGCATAGCCAGTCAGTTCCTCGGAAGAGTCGCTGTCGTAGCGAACCTCCTGTCCGTCGGGCCCCGTGGCCAAAAACGAAAACGCCGACACTTGAAGTGAAATTGTCGCGCTGCCGTCATAATCTTTGACTTCGACCACTTTCCAGATGAGATCAAGCTCCTGCTTCACTGCCGCGAACTGTTTCATGGTCTCATCCGGTCCCGCCGACAACCGCGCCGTTTGCGTGACACGATAATTCTGCACGTCGCCCGGGGTAAACTTCCACTGGAGCGTCACCGCTTGCGCGGAAACGCTTAGCAAGGTACAGGCCAGCGAAACCGCAAGCGATGAACTAAGTCTGTTAAACATTGAACCCATTGATACCCTCAATTCTCCGCTTGCGGTTTCGCGATCCTCACCCGCCCCGGCAACCACCCATCATATTCTTTCACAAACGACCAGCGCTGCACCGGTCGCCGCATTTTTACGGGATTTTGCTCGACATAATGGATTGTGCGCGTGATGTCGTCTCGCGTATCGAGAAACACCTTCCATCCCGGCCCACCCCAGACGGGATGTGTGCCAATATCAAATTGCAAAGCTATCCTGCTTGCATCCTGAAATTGAGAGATCATCTCTTCCGCTTTGTCGCGATGCTTGCGAACCACAAGATGCACATGATCGGACATAATCGCACAAGCATAACAGGTGTATTCACATGTTCTTACCACGTTCGCAAAGCGTTGCCCAATACTCTTGATTTGTTTCTGATTGAAACTTAAGAGGTCATATTTCAATACTCCACGTGCTGCCTCGTAAAATTCCTTGATTAACACTCCCGCGGGTTGAATGCGCTTGCGGCCATAATGTATCTCACCAAGCGGGGCGATGTTTGCGCATCGCAACTCTTGCGACATACTGCCGCGCGGATCGTTGGGCAGCCAATGCCCATACGCGGTCCAAATCAAATGATAAGCGGCAACCATGGTTTAAAGTTCTCCCGCGAAACCGCAAGCGATAAACGAGGTCTTTTAAGCGTCAAACCCGCAAACACGCGCACCACATCGCTTGCGGTTTCGCGATCCTCACTTCCCCCGCAAGATCGCGTTCATATTCTTCTTGTACGCTTCAACCCCGGGCTGCCCGTAGGGGTTGATCCCAATCATCCGCCCCTCGACAACCGTCGCCAACATGAACATCTGGAACACCTGCCCCATTACAAACTCATTAATCTCGGGCAAATGCAGCGCCGCCGTTGGTCGATTGTCATCGCGGTAGGCTTGATTCGTGCCTTGCGTTGCCGCCGACAACACCTCGG
This sequence comes from Bythopirellula sp., assembly GCA_041743635.1. Taxonomy (GTDB): domain Bacteria; phylum Planctomycetota; class Planctomycetia; order Pirellulales; family Lacipirellulaceae; genus Bythopirellula. Next base: position 3,599 of record JBGTMM010000377.1, on the reverse strand, counting down.
GGAGGGTCTTGTCTGCCAATTCGTTGAGCCCATCTTGATTCTGATCGCTCTTGCCGATGGAGACCGGCTTGGTGGCACATTTTTCCACGATAACGTTCGTGATCAGCTTGTCGCGCTTCCCCTCTTGATGTTGCTGGCCCCGCGAGTGCAAATCACGCGTGTTGACCACTGTGAGTGGCATCGCCCCGCGCTCCTGCTTGCCCAAACTTTCCGACAGCAGTTGGTCGTACCACAGGCCGAGTGCTTCGAGCCGTTTGCCCCACGTCGAGAGCAAGCGGATATCGCAGCCGTGCTCGGTTTCCATGAGATGGCAAATCCCCGTGTAGTCGAGCGTCACATTCTCGCCGACCGCGGCGGTGGCGAATTGCTCGTTCATCGCCTTGGCCCCTTCCAAGAGTTGCACGATGTCGAGGCCCATGATCGCCGCTGGCAAAAGTCCCACCGCCGACAACACCGAAAATCGCCCACCCACGCCGTCGGGCACCGGAAAAATTTCACGACAGCCCAGCGCCGTCGCCAAATCAAACAACTTGCCGCTCTTGCCGGTCACGGGCACCACCAGCTCGGCGAGTTGTGCGCGATTGCTGCCGAGTGAATACAAGAGTCGCTTGAGCAGAATCCGAAACGCGGCCGCCGTTTCCAAAGTCCCGCCACTTTTGCTAATCACCACGATCCCCCAGCGCTCGGCAACATTACCGGGTGAAACAACCTCGGGTAAAAGATCGAACAAGCCCACAAGCGCGTCATTGTCGACGTTGTTCCCCTCAAAGCTGATCCGAGGGCGATTGCCGCGCGCCTCGCGCGAGAGCTCATTGTAATAGGGATGACAACACGCTTCCAAGAGCGCGCGGGCGCCCATGTACGATCCGCCAATCCCCAATAGCACCGCGCGATCCACCACCGCAGCGAGCCGATTGGCCGTGGCGATAATCCGGCCCACTTCGCTCTCTTGACCCTGGGCTTCGTACTCGGCGAGCAACCGTTCGGGCATAAAATGGAATCCCGCATCGAGCGGCCACTTGCTGGCGGGAACGGTGACTCTCTCGGCCCACAACTTCGCATCGCCCAGCACTTCATCGCGGGCGGCCAACAACTTCGGAGCGATCTTGCCCAATTCGTCGGGGGCCAACCCATGCTCGGGCAAATAAGTTCCGCTGGGGTCGTAAGTGATAGTGGCGGCAGCCATGGGGATCCTTTCCGCGTTTCACAGTAAATCCGGAGGCAGGGTAGGGAAACGAAATTCTAACCCCGTTTGGCGAAATCGTCATGCCCCCTGCACCCCAAAACAATCTTGAACCGCCAAGTTCGCCAAGAAACGCCAAGGAAGATTTTTAACCACGAATCATCACGAATTTCACGAATAATTCATTCGTATGATTCGTGAGGATTCGTGGTTTATCAAATTCTTGGCGAACTTTGCGTTCTTGGCGGTTCAACAATTCCCCATTTCGCTCGATAACTTCCACCACTTGCCAGAACGCCACGGATAGCGACGATAGAAAGCTTCAACAACTAACAACTAACAACCAACCACTCATCACTCGCCACTCATTGCCATGGACATGCACAACCTTACCCGCCAACTGCATATCAAGAACGGCACCAAGATCGTGATGCTCGTCGCCGACGGACTCGGCGGCTTGCCTCAACAGCCCGGCGGACTCACTGAACTTGAAACCGCCAAGACCCCCCATCTCGATGCGCTCGCCAAGCGCGGCATCCTCGGCGGCAGCATTCCCGTCAAGCCCGGCATCAGCCCCGGCAGCGGCCCCGGGCATCTCGGCTTATTCGGCTACGATCCGCTGCAATATCTGATCGGTCGCGGCGCGCTCGAAGCCACCGGCATCGGCTTTGAACTCCAAGAAGGGGATGTCGCCATCCGCGCGAACTTCTGCACCATCGACCCCTTCGGTAACATCAGCGATCGCCGTGCTGGACGCATCGCCAGCGAAGAAAGTGCTCTGCTCGCCCTCAAGCTCCGCCAAATTTCGATTGCCGGTGTCGAGGTTTTTGTTGAGCCTGTGAAAGAACATCGTTTTGTCGTCGTGTTTCGCGGGCCGGGTCTGGGTGGCCACATGGCTGACACCGATCCGCAGTTCATTGGCGTGCCACCATTCGAGCCGCGCGCGACACATCTTGATAGTGAAAAAACGGCCCAAGTCGCCGCCGAGTTTATGAAGCAAGCGAGGGAATTGCTCGCCGGCCATCCGAAGGCCAACTGCTGCACGCTCAGAGGAGTTTCCTCCAAACCAAGTCTGCCAAGCTACGAAGAAGTCTATGGCCTCCGCGCCGCGGCCATTGCCGTCTATCCCATGTACAAAGGCTTGGCTCGGCTCGCGGGGATGGACATTCTCGGCCAGGCCCAAACGCTTGACGAGCAGATGGCCGTGCTGGAAGAGAATTGGTCGAAATACGATTTCTTCTTCATCCACTTCAAATACACTGACAGCACCGGCGAGGATGGCAACTTCGACGCCAAGGTGCGCCGCACCGAAGAAGTTGACGCCTGCGTCCCCCGCATCATGGCGCTCAAGCCCGACGTGTTTATCTGCACGGGAGATCACAGCACGCCGAGTATGTTGGCCAACCACAGTTGGCACCCCGTGCCGACGCTGCTGGTGGCCGACAACTGCCGCCCCGACGCCTGCAAAACATTTGGCGAAGCAGAATGCCTCAAAGGCGGCCTCGGCCAATTCGAGGCGAAATACCTCATGGTTCTTGCGCTAGCAAATGCGGGCAGGCTGTCAAAGTTTGGGGCATAAATTCAGCAGAAATGCTACGGAGTTTCGAGGTAATCCCACAATGAACGAAAACCAGCCGCTCGCCATCTCCCTCAGCTCTGACGCGATGCAGGAGCTTCGCGAGGCGAAAGAGATCCTCGAACATCAAGGACTGGCCGAACGGCTGGCCGAGCTGATTGGGGCACCGATCACGGCGTCGCTCAAGTTGCTGCCCGCCGCGGCCGAGCGGATCCTTTACAGTGCCGTGGATAAATCGCTGGAGAAGGCGCTCGAGCTGGCCGTCACTTCGTTGGGGAGTTATGACAACATCGCCCGAAAGCCGCGATTGATGTCGCACAAGTTACTCGCGGGACTGAGTGGCGCAGCCGGTGGGGCGTTGGGGGGACTCACCGTCGCGGCGGAATTACCCTTGTCGACGTTGCTGATCCTGCGGAGCGTGGCCGACATCGCCCGCAGCCAAGGGGAAGACCTGAGCCAAATCGAAGCCCGTCTCGCCTGTTTGGAGGTGCTCGCGCTCGATCCTGGTTCGGCTGCGCCAAACAAGAAATCTGGAAAGAAAACCAACGACACCGACGATACCGAACTCGGCTACATGGCGGTGCGGATCGCGATGGGCAAACAGATCAGCGACGCGGCCAAGTATGTCGCCCAACATGGGTTGGCCGACCGTGCCGCGCCGCCTTTGGTGCAACTGTTGCACATGATCGGCAAGCGGTTCGGCCTGGTGGTGAGCGAGAAGCTGGCCGCCCAAGCGATCCCGGTGATCGGAGCGGTGGGCGGGGCGCTCATCAACACTTACTTCATCGGCCACTTTCAAGATATCGCCCGGGCTCACTTCACGATCCGTCGCCTGGAGCG
>JBGTMM010000376.1:0-5357 GCA_041743635.1 Bythopirellula sp. | reverse complement strand
GGCAAAGGTGAACTTGCCCAAACGCTTCATCGGTTCCGCAACAACAAACAGCGCGACCACCCAACCGGCGAGATAACCGATCGAGTAAAGAAACCCATCGTAGCCGTAGAAGGCGATCATGCCGCAAATGCCGAGGAACGACGCGGCAGAAAGATAATCGCCGGCAAAGGCAATGCCGTTCACAAACCAGGGAATCTGTCCATGGGCGGTAAAATAACCCCGAGATGACTTGGCGCGGCTCCCAAGATAAAAACTTAAACCCAGCGTGATGACCACGAATCCCAAGAAAAACAGGACGGCAATCGGCGAAGTGACATGGATCACGATTGTTCCTCACTCGCGCCACAATAAACTCCGTAGATCAACGCCAACACGACGGCCGCGACAATCAGGCCAAAGCCATAGAGAACGGCGACATTAATTCTCGCCCAAGGCGTCGCTTCCATCGTGGCGGGGGCGAAGGTGTTGAGCAACACGAAGCCACTGTAGAGCACTAGATAAACAGCAAACAGAGCAAGACCGAGGCGTGAACTTTTTGGAAGCATGCAAAATCCGAAAAGTGAAAAATCGTGAAAAGTTGGCGAAGGATAATCACACCACCTGCTGCGGCCGCTTGATTCCCGGCGCGGAAAGCACCGTCGAGCCCATCAGAAATTCGTCGATTGCGCGGGCCGCGCCGCGGCCTTCGTTGATCGCCCAGACGACGAGGCTTTGACCCCGACGGCAATCACCAGCGGCAAAAACTTTCTCGACGTTTGTGGCGAATGACCCATGCTCGGCCGCGAAAGTTTGCCAATTGCCACGTGGATTCTGCGTGGCGACGCCGAACATTTCGCCCACTTCAAGTTCGGGGCCAATAAAACCGGTGGCGAGGAACACCAAATCGGCGGGCCAGATTTTTTCGCTCTCGGGCACTTCCGTAAACGGAGCTCTCTCGCCGGGCTTCGACCAATCAACCGCAACGGTTCTCACTCCGCTCACATGGCCCTTGCCGTCACCGTTATTTGAATCCGCGATAAACTCCTTAGTGAGGATATTAAACTGGCGGGGATCGTCGCCAAGCTTCGCTTTGGTTTCGGCGTGCGAGTAATCGACCCGATAGATTCGCGGCCATTGGGGCCAAGGATTGTTCGCGGCCCGCTCTTGAGGTGGCAAGTCCAAGAGCTCGAAATTCGTAATCGACTTCGCGCCATGACGCAGCGACGTACCGATGCAGTCGGCCCCCGTGTCGCCGCCGCCGATCACAATGACGTGCTTGCCCTTGGCGGAAAGATAGTTGCCGTCGGCAAGTTCCGAATCCAATAAGCTCTTGGTGTTGCGAGTGAGAAAATCCATCGCCAGATGAATGCCGCCCAAATCGCGGCCGGGGCAACGCGCGGTGGGATCAAAAGACTTGGTCGCTCCCGTGGCTAACAGCACCGCGTCGTATTCGTCGATCAAATCCTGCGGGTCGATGAATTGCACTTCACAGCCGCGCTCTCGCATGATTTGTGTCATGTGGCCGGCGGGATAATCCTGCTCGCGGCCGACGTGCGCGCAGGTGATAAATTCGACCCCCTCGGCACGGAGCAAATCCACACGCCGCTCGACCACCCCCTTGTCGAGCTTCATGTTGGGAATGCCGTACATGAGCAACCCGCCGATGCGGTCGGCCCGTTCGTAAACCGTCACCGAATGCCCAGCCTTGTTGAGTTGCGCCGCGGCAGCGAGTCCCGCGGGGCCACTGCCGACGATGGCGACGCGCTGTCCGGAGCGTTCGCTGGGTGGTTGCGGCACGACCCAACCCTCGGCAAAGCCGCGGTCGATGATCGCATTTTCGATGTTCTTAATCGTTACCGCTGGGTCGGTGATCCCCAGCACGCACGCCCCTTCGCAGGGAGCAGGACATGTCCGGCCCGTGAACTCCGGGAAGTTGTTGGTTTTGTGCAAGCGATCGAGGGCATCTTTCCAGCGATTTTGATAGACCAAATCGTTCCACTCGGGAATGAGGTTGTCGATGGGGCAACCACTCTCCGATTGGCAAAACGGCACTCCGCAATCCATGCAGCGCGCGCCCTGAGTGCGTAGCTGTTCGGCGGCCGGCTCGGTGTAGATTTCCAAAAAATCACCGGCCCGCACGACGGGATCGCGATACGGCACAGCCTTGCGCTCAAATTCAATAAAACCGGTTGGTTTGCCCATCAACAAATGCCTAACTTACATGTCTTGAAAATCTATTGGTTTGCAATGACCAATGTCCAATGACCGAATGACCAATAACTACTAGATCAGCCGCTCACTTAGGTTTGGAACGTCTAAATATCGTTGCAAAGATCCTGTTCAATTCGTTGGCTTCTTTCCAAAGTGCTCGCGCAGCTGTCTTGGTGTCAGGGCAAGCAACGACCAACATTCTTAACCAATGCTGACATTCTCTTGATTCTCTGCAGCAAAGACTTATTCGATAGCGAAATTCTTGTTTACTCCCTGCCTCATCTGCTTCTCCATAGTTTGCTCCCAAACTTGTAGCTGAACGTACCAATTGTCGGATCAAAGGGCTGCTAACTGCATCAAGTCGAACTCCACGAGCAAAGCAAATAACTTTCTCTCCATATAATCCTGTTCGTTCGGTCAGATCATAAGTTTTACGGCTATTGGTCATTCGGTCATTGGACATTGGTCATTTCCTACACCGCGGCCGGTTGTTTTTTCTTGGTTTTCTGTTCCGTCAGCACGCGCTTGTAGTCCGTGGGCATTACTTTTACAAATTGTGACAAGCACTCGTCCCAGTGATCGAGAATATCAGTCGCCACTGTCGATTCGGTGTAGTTTTGGTGAAACTCGATCAGCTCACGAAGCTCGTCGGCGTCCTCGTCGGTTTCGATCTTTTCCAGCTCGACCATGCCCAAGTTGCAGTTGGCGAGCAGCTTGTCCCGCGGATCCCACACGTACGCGACACCGCCGCTCATGCCGGCGGCGAAGTTGCGGCCTGTCGGGCCTAAAACCACCACGCAACCGCCGGTCATGTACTCGCAACCATGGTCGCCGACCCCCTCGATCACCGCCTGAGCACCACTATTACGCACCGCAAATCGTTCGGCGGCGCGGCCGCGGTAAAACGCCTGGCCGCTGGTCGCACCATACAGGCACACATTGCCGACGATGATGTTGTCCTCGGCGACGAAGCTGGAATTCTTCGGCGGGTAAATCATCAGCCGCCCACCAGAGAGGCCTTTGCCGACGTAATCGTTGGCATCCCCTTCAAGTTCGAGCGTCACTCCCTTGGCCAAAAATGCGCCGAAACTCTGTCCCGCTGAACCGTTGAACTTGAAATGCACGGTATCATCGGGGAGACAATTTTCGCCCCACTTCTTGCAAATCTCATTGGAGAGAATCGTCCCCACGGTACGGTTGGTGTTGATGATCGCCAGCTCTTCACGAACTTTCTCGCCGCGCTCGATCGCCGGCTTGGCAAGGTCCAAAAGCTTGGTCATGTCGAGCGACAATTCCAGACCGTGATCTTGCTTCTGTGTGTTGTAGGTGCCGACGTTCGCGTGTGGTTTTTTCACAGGCGTCAGCAACGAAGTGAGGTCCAAACCATCGGCCTTCCAATGCTTGATTGCCTTGTCTGTTTCCAAGCAATCGACCCGACCCACCATCTCTTCAATCGTGCGAAAGCCCAACTCGGCCATGACCTGCCGGGTATCCTCGGCCACCATGAAAAGATAATTGACGACGTACTCCGGCTTGCCGTTGAATTTCTTGCGTAGCTCGGGATCCTGTGTGGCGACGCCCACGGGACAGGTGTTCAAATGGCACTTGCGCATCATGATGCAACCGAGCGTAATCAACGGCGCGGTGGCGAAGCCGAATTCTTCGGCCCCCAGCATCGCGGCGATCACCACGTCGCGGCCCGTCTTGAGCCCGCCGTCGGTTTGCAACACGACGCGGCTCCGCAGGTCATTGAGCACGAGCGTTTGATGCGTTTCGGCGATGCCCAATTCCCACGGCAGTCCGGCATGCTTGATGCTCGTGAGCGGCGAGGCACCCGTGCCGCCGCCGTCGCCCGAGATCAGAATATGATCGGCGTAACCCTTGGCCACCCCCGCGGCAATTGTGCCCACCCCTACTTCTGAAACCAATTTCACGCTCACGCGAGCCGCTCGATTGGCATTCTTGAGGTCGTGGATCAATTGCTTGAGATCTTCGATGGAATAAATGTCGTGATGCGGCGGGGGGCTAATGAGACCGACGCCGGGGGTCGAATAGCGAATCTTCGCGATGTAATCGTCCACCTTGCGACCGGGGAGTTCGCCTCCCTCACCTGGCTTCGCGCCTTGCGAAATCTTGATCTGCAATTCATCGGCGTTGGTGAGATAATTGATCGTCACGCCAAACCGGCCTGATGCAATTTGCTTAATCGCCGAACGCTTCGAGTCGCCGTTGGCAAGCGGTACGAATCGCGCGGGGTCTTCGCCACCCTCGCCCGTGTTGCTCTTGCCGCCAAGGCGGTTCATCGCGATGGCCAGGCTCTCGTGCGCTTCGGCCGAGATCGAGCCGAATGACATCGCCCCCGTGCAAAATCGCTTCACGATATCCTTGGCCGACATGACTTCCTCGAGAGGAATGGGCCCGCCGTTCGCGTCTTTCTTGAACGCTAACAGACCACGTAGTTGGCAGCGAGTTTCGGCGTCGTGGTTCACATGCTCGGCGAACCGGCGGTAAGCGGATTCATCTCCCGCGCGGGCGGCGACTTGGATGTCGGCAATCGACTGGGGATCCCACATGTGGCGTTCCCCTTCGGCCCGCCAGTGGAACTCGCCCGGATTGGGGAGCACGGTCAGTCGCGAGGACTTCATCGCCGGATAGCCGAGCGCGTGACGGCGCAGTGCTTCCTCGGCGAGCACGTCGAAATCAACGCCCTGGATGCGGCTGGCGGTGCCGACGAACGAGCGATTGATGACGTCGCTTTTGAGGCCCACAGCTTCGAAAATCTGCGCGCCCTTGTAACTTTGTAACGTGGAGATGCCGATTTTGGCCATCACCTTGAGTATGCCCATGGCGACGCCCGTGCGATACTTCTTGACCAGATCGTGGTCGGCCTTGGAGACGGGATCGTACAACTCGCCGTTGGAAACCGCATCGATTGCGGGATGATTCTCACTCTCGCCACCTTCCTTTTCACCAAACGTCGGCTCGCCGGAATCCAAGAGTCCATCGCGGCGGGCTTGCCACAGCGCTTCAAACGCTAAGTAGGGATTGATCGCATCGGCACCATAGCCCACCAAGAGACAGTGATGATGCACTTCGCGGGCTTCGCCCGTTTCGATCACCAAACCAATACGGGTGCGCATGGTCTTGGCAATCAAATGGTGATGCAC
>JBGTMM010000375.1:0-4511 GCA_041743635.1 Bythopirellula sp. | reverse complement strand
AAAGCAAGAAATGACAAAGGTTTTCCTAGTGAGACTGTTTACCGTCGCTTCGCAAAGAAGAAAGAACTGCTAGACAAGATGATCGATTGGTGCGTTGAACAAGGCGATCACGCGGATATACTCGGAATCTGTCAAGTTGCTCGGCAAACTAGCGAACAGGGAGAATCCAACGAGTTGGAAACCGACGAGGCGGAGATAGATTTCGGTTTTGTCTATCTCTTTAGATCAGGGAAGCACTACAAGATCGGAAGAAGTAACTCGGCTGGACGCAGAGAGTATGAGTTAGCAATTCAACTTCCCGAAAAGCTGACGAAAGTTCATGAGATAAGTACAGATGATCCTGTGGGCATCGAAAAATACTGGCATAATCGTTTTGCCGATAAACGAAAGAATGGCGAATGGTTTGAACTTGCGCCTGCCGACATCAAAGCTTTTAAGCGTCGCAAGTTTATGTAGTGCAACGTAGATCCTTCGGTCGCTAAGGCTCTCTCAGGATGACTCAACTTCTCTGCGACCCCAGCGCCTCTGCGTGAAACTATTTCTTCGTCCCGCAAGCGCTCGCCACCGCGCAGGAGGTGCAACTGGCGCAGCCCCCCTGCCCTTTGGCTTCTTCGGTGCCGCAGCCGGGGCCGCAGCCTTCGGCGAGCGTGTCGGCAAATTTGCGGAATTCGATCGTCGTTTCGTAGAGGTCGGCCAACTGCTGCATGACCGGCTCGGCCGATGTGGGCACATCACCGAGAAAATAAAAGAAGAGTCCCTGGCCATCGAACAAGTGTTCTACGTCCACGAGTACGGCGGGAATCTCGGCGCCCGCGAGCAAATCGCAACAGGCGACGAATGCTTCGTGGCGATGTTTTTCCAGTCGCGCCGAGAGGAGATCGTCTTCCACGGTGACCCGCCGTAGGATTTGGCCGTCGGCTTCCGCCAAGTCACTAGAGGGCTCGGGCGTCGAGAGGACCTCGCCGATTTCCAGGCCGCGCACGCTGCGCACGATCACCCGCGCGTGGCGGGGATAGCGAATCGCATCGGCGGCGACGAAGCGCCCGATGTGGCCCAGCAAGCTGTAGCGGACGAGGTGGTATCCCATGGTCCTTATTCTGGCGGTTGGAGGCGGTGATGCCAAGCCGCATTGGTTTGCAGGCGGCCCGCTGCAAGCAGCGGCGCTAAATAGGCCACCTTGCAGGATCACGGCACTTTCTCATACTACTGGAAGTTACAGACACCGCTTTTCCCTTGATTCAGGCCATTCCATGACGACCGCAACCCTCGCCGAACAATCAGAAACGATCCCAAATGCGAATGGTGATAGCCGGTGGCAGGCGTTGGCGACGCGGGTGCTCGACGGCTATCAAGTGACCCCCGCCGAGGCCGCCGAAGTGCTTGCTTGTCCCGATGAGGAAATTCTCGACCTGATGCACGCGGCGTACCGCGTGCGGCAGCGGTATTTCGGCAAGAGTGTGCAGTTGTATTTCCTGATGAACGCTAAGAGCGGGTTGTGCCCCGAAGATTGCAGTTATTGTTCGCAGTCAAAAGTTTCCGAGGCCGAGATTCCGCGGTACAACCTCTTGAATCGCGAACAAATTCTCGCGGGTGCCCAAGCGGCCGCCGAGCGCGATGCCAAGACGTATTGCATCGTGATCTCCGCACGGGGACCGAATGAGCGCGAAATGTCGGCGGTGGAAAAATTGGTGCCCGAGATTAAGGAGAAATACAAGCTCGATATCTGCGCGTGTTTGGGACTTTTGACCCCCGAACAAGCCGGGCGGCTCAAGGCGTGCGGCGTTGATCGGGTAAATCACAACCTCAATACGGGGAGCGAATTCTATAGCGAGATTTGCTCGACGCACACTTACCAAGATCGGGTCGACACGCTCAAAGCGGTGCGGAACGCGGGGATGGAACTTTGTTCGGGGGGCATCATCGGCATGGGGGAATCGCCGCGTGACGTGGTGGACATGGCCCTCGAATTGCGCAACTTGGGGGTAGAGTCGATCCCCGTGAATTTCTTGAATCCCATCGACGGCACGCCACTCGCCGACCGGCACGATCTCACGCCGAACTACTGCCTGAAGGTGCTAGCGATGTTTCGGCTGCTGAATCCGGAGCGTGAGTTGCGGATCGCGGGTGGACGCGAGTTGCAACTCCGCAGCATGCAGGCACTGGGGCTTTATGCCGCGAATTCGATTTTCGTTGGCGACTATCTCACCACCAAGGGCCAGCTTCCCGAGGCGGACTACGCGATGATCCGCGATCTGGGGTTTGAGGTGACAAAGTCCTCGGGGCCTGGATGTTGCTAGCGGTCTTGCCGCCAATGAGCTTTAGTCTCGCGGCATCCGCCATTCCCGGATCGCGTGGCGATCCAGCTATTTGAGATTAGCCATGCTTTGCATTTTATCTAAATTCTGCGACCGGAAATCTTTTCGATTTCGGTTTATCTTTCCCAAGCCGTTAGGCCGATGAACTCTGTGACGAATTACGACACGTCCTATTCTATGCGCAGGGAAAGCGATCATGGCTCGTGGATGGATCACAGGATTAGCGGTTTTGCTACTGGTGGGTGCGTTGGCTAGCGAAAGCTCGGCCCAAATGGGTAGGGCTCCGCGCAAGCCAGGCGGCTCAACGCTGGCTTCGCGTTTAGGCCAGATAAAGAGCGCCTTCGTGGGCGATGACACGCCGGAAGACGAAGCGGACGCCTATGCCGCGGAGAATCAATCTCCGAGTCAACGTTCTGCCAACAGCCCATCGGCCAAAAGTTCAGCGGGGAATCAGCAGCGCATGGCGCGCAGCACGACACCTGGTCGCGTGCAAGCGGGCGACTTGTTGCCAAAGGGAATCTTCTTCGATCGCAGCAGCAATCAAAATCAAACAAATCAAAACGAAAAACTTATCACCGATGATTTTGAATTGGGCGATGAAGTCTTTGACACGACTCCGCGGCGCGGTACGGCACCGGTTCCCGACAAGATCGCCAATCTCACGCCGCGCAAGAGTCCGTCGACGACCCGCGAGAATGAACTGCAAGATGCCCTCGACGATTTGCTTGCCGTCGAACAAGAGCATTTGGGCGATTCGGCAAAAGACAAAAGCATCAGACCGCTGCCCAATGCCAACAAGGGGCAGCAATCCGCCGAGACACAAAACTTTGATCTTCGTCAGGCATTGATCAGCAAAGCGAACGCCGGCAGCACTCCTGCTCGCTCGGAGGCGCTGAATGATTTGCGCCAGCAGCTTGAAACCTTGAATGAGAGCTCCTCAATTGAAGGGGGCTCGAATGAAGAGGGCTCGATTGAAGAGGTACGGACGGATTCGCTGGCCGAACCTTTTAAGGAGCAAGGCGCGGATATTTTCGCGAGTCCCACCCAGCAAAGCGGTGCCCCGAGCCAGCCCAAGATGCCACTTGCCTCACGCGGCGGCTTGTTGACGGCCGGCGGCGAGACTTTGCTCAGCACCAAACAGCCCGTCATTACGTCCCGAGTCGAGGGACCCCGACAGATTCTCGTCGGCCGAGAGGCCACGTATCGCGTGACGCTGGAAAACTCGAGCGAAGCCACCGCCCGCGGCTTATCGGCGGAAGTGCGGATTCCCGACTGGGCAGAAGTTGTTGATGTGATGACCACCAGCGGCGTGGTGGAGCGGGCCGAGACGGAGAGTTCGGGCACGTTACGCTGGCAACTCGACGAATTAAGCGGCCGCTCGGCCCAGTCGCTTGCCGTGCGGTTGATACCCCGGAGCGGCCAGCCGCTGCAACTTTCGGTCGAATGGACCCAGGCCCCCATCGCCTCGCAAGCGCTGGTCGAGGTGCAGGAGCCCAAGCTGGAAATGAAAATTTCCGGCCCGCAAGAAGTGCTTTACAACAAAGCCCAGCGGTTCCAGCTTTCGCTGCGGAATCCGGGCACGGGTGCCGCCGAGAATGTGGTCATTAAGTTGATCCCGCCCGGCGGGGACGAAGAATCGGCCAGTTCGCACACGGTGGGAATTTTGGCAGCAGGTGCGAGCAAGGAAATCGAATTGGAACTCACGGCGCGGGAAGCGGGCGACTTGGTCATGAAGGCCTCGGCAACGGGAGCGGGGGATTTGCATTCGGAAGCGATTCGCAAAGTGCTCTGCCGCAAGCCGGAATTGGAACTCGATTGGCGTGGCCCACAGGAGAAATACGCGGGAACCGAAGCTTCCTACTATTTTCGCGTGAGCAATAAGGGCACGGCCAATACCGAGCCAGTGGCCTTGCGGGTGAAGCTGCCCGAAGGCGTGAAGTTGATCTCGGCGAGCGAAGGCTACAAGGTTGACACGCAAAACAACTTGATCAGTTGGCAGATTGCAGGGATCGCGGCGGGTGAGGCCGAATTTGTTCAAATCACTTGCCAAGCGGATCGCGCGGGAGCGAATCGGTTTGAAATTTCCGCCCAGACCGCTGGTGGTGAATTGCGCAGCACGAAGGAAATCGAAACCAATGTCATCGCGGTTGCCGACTTGAAGCTGACAGTAACCGACCCCAAGGGCCCCGTGCCGGT
>JBGTMM010000374.1:0-2277 GCA_041743635.1 Bythopirellula sp. | reverse complement strand
TCGTGGCTTCGATCACCATGTCGCCCAAGCGCGGACCGGGGGGTATTTGGATTTCCAACTCATCAGGCTTGTCTTTGTATTCCTCGGAAGCCATCTGCTCGTAGGCTTTCACCCGGGCTTTGTTCTTGGCCTGTCGTGCTCGCGGGGCTAGGCGAATCCAATCGAGTTCCTTGGCTAGCGCTCGCTGCCGGGCCGATTGCTTTTTCTCGTCGGTTTCCAACCGTTTACGCTTCTGTTCCAGCCACGAAGTGTAATTCCCTTCAAACGGCCAGCCTTTGCCAAATTCAAGCTCCAAAATCCAACCCGCCACGTTGTCGAGAAAGTACCGGTCGTGGGTGACCGCCACGATCGTGCCGGAATACTCGGCCAAATGGCGTTCGAGCCACGCGACGCTCTCGGCATCGAGGTGGTTAGTGGGTTCATCCAAGAGCAGCAAGTCAGGATGTTCGAGAAGAATCTTGCAGAGCGCGACGCGGCGTTTCTCGCCCCCGGAGAGTGTCGCGACGTCGGCATCGCTGGGAGGGAGATTCATAGAATCCATGGCGATCTCAATTTGTCGATCCAATTCCCAGGCGTTTGCCGCGTCGATTTTGTCCTGCAGAACCGACTGCCGATTCATCAGCTTTTCCATCGCGTCGGGATCATCGGCGACCTCAGCATACTTGTCGCCGATGGCTTCAAACTCGTGGAGCAAGGCCCGCGTGACTGCGACCGCTTCTTCGATATTACCGCGCACGTCCTTGTCGGGGTTCAGATGCGGTTCTTGTTCCAAGAGACCCACCGTGTAACCTTCGGCGATTTTGGCCTCGCCATCGAATTCCTTGTCGTGCCCCGCCATGATCCGCAGCAGCGTGCTTTTGCCCGAGCCATTGCGGCCAAGGACGCCAATCTTCGCCCCCGGATAGAAAGCAAGATTGATATCCTTCAAGACCTCGCGCTGGACGATCTTCTTGGTGAGGTTCGAGATTTGATAAATGTATTTTAAGGACATAGAGGAAATGTTTGATGTGTGATGTGTGATGTGTGATTGAAAATGTAAGAATTATATGATGTGCGATTTGTGAAGTAACGATTATTGTCGTGCCGTTCGGACGCTGGCGGAAAGTATGGCTACGAGTTGACGGCCTTCGTCAACGAGATCGGTTAGTAATTCAGGTTTCATTGTCTCTGAATCCGCGAGTAATTCTAGCCAATAAAGAGTTTCTATCGGCTTCGCGAACAGCAATGGTCAAAATCGACGTAAAATGTTTCTTTGTGCCTGAGCGAGCACCAATCGAATGATCCGCAGCACGAACGTCTTAGTTCGCTTAACCATTTCCTCGCGAGTCATGTCACCCTTGCCTCTGGTATTCTCTGACATCATCAATCACACATCAAACATCTCACATACATTATTCCCATTCTATGGTTGCCGGTGGTTTCGAGCTAATATCATACACCACGCGGTTGACGCCTTTGACCTCGTTAATGATCCGTGTTGAAATCCTTGCGAGCAAATCGTAGGGCAAATGGCTCCAATCGGCAGTCATGAAATCGTCGGTGTTCACGCAGCGTACCGCCAGGGCGTTGTCGTAGGTGCGGCTGTCGCCCATCACGCCGACGCTCTGCACGGGGAGCAGCACGGCAAACGCCTGCGATGTCGCCCGATACAAACCGGCGGCTTTGATTTCGCCGACGACAATTGCATCGGCGGCCCGCAGCACGTCGAGCCGTTCGCGAGTGACTTCACCCAAACAGCGTACGGCCAAGCCCGGCCCAGGAAACGGATGCCGCCAGACGATTTCCTCGGGCAGGCCCAATTGCAAACCCAACCGACGGACTTCGTCCTTGAACAAATCGCGAAGTGGCTCGATCAATTCGAAGCCCAATTCCGCGGGCAACCCACCGACATTGTGATGCAGTTTGATCGTGTCGGCGGGGCCGTCGGGTGCCGCGCCGCTTTCGATCACGTCGGGGTAGAGCGTCCCCTGGGCAAGGAATTTGGCCCCCGAAATTTTCAGCGCCTCGGCGGCGAAGCAGTCGATAAACACGTGCCCAATGCGGCGGCGCTTTTCTTGCGGTTCGATGATGCCGGCCAGTTCGCCGAGGAAGCGTTCTTCCGCCTTCACGACGTGCAGGTCAGTTTTGAAATGTCGGGTGAATTCCTCGATCACGGCCTGTTCTTCGTCGAGCCGCAGCAAGCCGTTGTCGACCAAGATGCACGATAACTGCGGACCAATGGCCTCGGCCAGCAGGGCCGATGCCCGGGGCCGGTCCCCACTTTCCAGGGCCGCCATC
>JBGTMM010000373.1:0-1791 GCA_041743635.1 Bythopirellula sp. | reverse complement strand
GATGATCGGCGGGCTGGTGGGGAACCTGGTGGCGCTGCCGTTGTTGATTCGAGTGGTAGAGCGGTGAGCTATGCGATTCGTTCGGCCAAATTCTTACCCGCCGTGGGTTCTGGCAAGGGTCGACCATCCTGCTTGAATTTCTCAATCCATTCGTCAACAATCTCGCACAATTCCGCATAGACCTGAGCTTCATCGTCTCCGTGGCAGCATGGTCCGATAATTCCTGGGCATTGCCCTACGAAGCATTGATCTTCGTCGGACCATTCCACCAATTTGATATAGCGAGCACTTTCAGTCACGATTGTGAATCCTCTACCGCTTTCTTGACTTCTTGTTCTTGATAGGGCTTAGCGTCGTCACCGTCCCTACCCGAAATTGTAGCACGTAGTCCCTTCGAATGTACAAAGTTTCGATGGCCGCTTTTACCTGGGCGAAGCGAAAAGCCAGCCTTCTTTAGGTCGCGTACTAGGTCACGAATCTTTCGAGGCATGGGCTGTTCCCAAGTCATTACTGCAATTTACATTTGGAAATTCTTTTATCTATCATCCCGCATCCGGGTTCAGCGTATACAGCAACACATTAAGCCCAATCCTTGCCGCGTCTTCGCGGGTGTAGCCGCGACATTCCAGGGCTTCGTGTTGTTCGAGCGCGCAGCTGATGTCGTAGGGCGAAAAGATCACGGCCCAGCGGCCGTCGATTTGGATGCCGAGCAGCTCCGGCTCGACTTCGCGGGTGCGCGTCTCGAGCGGTTCGTTGGCCTCGCGTGAGACCGGGTCGCGGCGTTTGACCCGGCGGATGTCGAAACCTCCTGCCGCGGTACTGAACAGCGGATCGGTCAGCGGAATTCGCGTGAGCTGCGCGTCCGGCAGCACGGCTTGAATCTCGCGCTTGAAGGCTTCCGTGAATTCCTTGCTCGCGCAAATGCTGTCGGCCATGAGCGTGCCGCCGTTGGTGAGATACTCGCGCATTGATTGTTGCTCATTGGGCGTGAAGCGGAAATCATGGCGGCCGTGCATGAAGGCCATCAGATAGCGCGGCAGGTTCGGATTGTCAGCCGTGATGGGGTATTCGCTCGTGCTGATCTGCAACTTGAGATCACCCTGGGCGGCGGTGCGGAGCAGATTCACCAAGGCACCGGGGGCATCATTGCAACCCCCGCCATGTTGCAGCTTGGCAATTTGAATCGTCCCCCGACTGCCGGCGGCGAGCATTTCCGCGGGGTCAATGGTGGCGACAAACGACGCCTCTTTTCCTTTTGGTTCACGATTGGTGGCATATGCGAGCACGTTCACCCCAATGGAATTGGCATCGGTCAAACGGTTCTCGATCGACTCGGGAAACGGCGGGCGCTGGCCGCGGCCTGTGAGTTCCCAATAGCAGGAAAGATCAACTTCCGAAAACACCACGCAGGTGCGGCAACCATATTCCACGGTCCAAATGCGACCGATGTACGGCGATTCGGGGCGGACCAATTCCTCCACCCGCCAAATCGGATGCTCGGGCCCCGCGCGGCGGAGGCGATATTCTTTCTCGGGGAAGACTTTGTCGAGATAGGCGCGGAAACCCGCTTCAAAGTCACTCCCATCCAGGCAACAGGCTTCGGCAAACAAAAACCCGCCGCGATCCAGGTAATCGCGCATTTTAGTTTCTGTCTCCTCGAGCTGGGGGGATTTGCTTCCCGAGACAAACAGCACGGGGGCTTGCAGCAAATCGTCCACCGTAGCCGAACGTGGGTCCATCACCTGCCAGGTGAGATCGATGTCCCAGAGCTTTTCGACCCGCGCGGTGAGA
>JBGTMM010000372.1:0-1970 GCA_041743635.1 Bythopirellula sp. | reverse complement strand
TTTCTTCTCGCACGGTTGTCCGTCGGTCACCCGCCTTGTCCACCATTCGCGACCCTCGAGGGCGGCTTGCATAAAATCATCGCTCACCCGGATCGACAGGTTCTCATTCTGATACATGATCGAACCGTAAGCGTCTCCGTTGTAGCTGCCGTCGTAGCCCTGCTCGATCAACGCCCAGGCTTTTCGCTCCTCTTTTTGCTTAGCTTCGATGAACTCCTCTATATCCGGGTGCCAATCTTTCAGCGTGTTCATCTTCGCCGCACGACGCGTTTTGCCGCCGGACTTCACGACGTTGGCCACTTGGTCGTAAACCTTCAAAAATGACAATGGTCCGCTCGGACGACCACCCCCGCGGAGCTTCTCCCGAGTCGAACGGAGCGTTGAGAGATCGCTGCCAGTTCCGCTGCCGTATTTGAAGAGCATCGCCTCGGAGGTCGCGAGCCGCATGATGTCCTCCATGGTGTCGCCGACCGCCTGAATGAAGCAGGCACTGCCTTGCGGGTATTCGTACTGGGTGGCAGCGCGACGCGCATGGCCGAGGACCCGATCGAAATAGTAGTTCCCCTGCCCATGCCCGACGCCGACACCGTATTGATGGTGCAGTCCGACGTTGAACCAAACTGGCGAATTAAACGCCCCATACTGGTTGACGCAAAGACAGGTCAGCTCGTTGTAGAAAACCTCCGCGCTGTCGGTGTCCGCAAAATACCCGTCTTTGATCCCCCAATCCGTGATAGTTCGCGTGACCCGATGAACGAGTTGCTTCACCGATCGCTCGCGACCGCCTATGTAGGGATCGTTGCCGTGCGATATATCGCCGTAAAAGTATTTTGAAACGGCAATTTTCGTTGCGAGCGCCGACCACTGCTTCGGCACTTCCACATTCTCCTGCTTGAAAATCGCTCGCCCCGCGTCATCCGTAATTTCTGCTGTCCTTTGTTCCCATTCGATCTCATCGAATGGAGAAATCGCCTTCTGACTGAATAGACGGGAAAATCTCAGTCCCGGCTCGGGGCGCCGAGTTTCGGCGACGGTAACGCCGCGTGCGGCGCGGCGAGTAGATTTCAACGAAAGCATTTGTCTGTGAACAGTTTTGTGAATAACGCCGAGGGGAATGCCAATAATCTGTGAATTGTCGTGGATAACAAAACTACACTATATTGCGCACGAGCACGAATTAGATCGCAATATATGGTATCCAGGCAAGAATTTTCGGCACGCGCGAGCAAGATTTTTTACCCATTTCGGATGCCCCTGCGGAACCCCAATACGAGCAACCATTCACGCTCGCTTCGTCGTGGAACAAGCCCCCCAGCCCGAGCTTGGCCCATCCCCTCCTGCAAAGTCGCGGCGATGCTGGCTTTGCGGCTCAGCAGTCAGACGCCGTTGGGCAGGAGGGAGCTAAATTCCCAAGATTATTCCGCGCCCCGCAGCATTCAGCCGCACTATTCCGCCCCCTACTCGCCCTTTAAATTGCGCCGGGTCCGCTCCGGTAAGCTGCCGCAACTTCCCGCAACACGCGACTCAAAGGCGCGTTAACGATTTCCACCTTTGTCCCCACTGGAACCGTCTGGAAAACCTCAACAACGTCGCGCGATTTCATGCGAATGCACCCATAACTGGCTGGCCTGCCGATCGCCCGCTCAACGGGAGTCCCATGAATGTAGATGCCCCGGGCGTACGCTCTGGAATTGCTCGATTCCAATCCACGCAGGCGCAGAATTCGTGTGACGATTGGATCGCGCCCTGGCGAATTTGGCCGCAGCACTTCGCCCGTTGGTCGGCAGCCCTTGAAGACGGTTCCCGCTGGTACGCCGTACCCTATTTTCGCTGCGATCTGCAAGGTCCCAAGAGGGGTCGCATAACTTCTCGGACGGTCACCCAAGCCAAACTTCGACGTGGAAACTGGATATTGCGCTACACGAAGACCGTTCTCAAATACAACCAATTTCTGCTCCGGAACGCTGACG
>JBGTMM010000371.1:0-3333 GCA_041743635.1 Bythopirellula sp. | reverse complement strand
CTTCTCGATCGCCTGTTGGCAGCAAACGAACGGATTCACCCCAAGAATACCACCACGAAAGGCAAACTCCAAGCAGCCCTTCCCGCGTAGAGTGTCAACTCAAATCTTTGTGCATTTTGCGCTTTTCCTGGCCAAATTCCTCCGCGACCTCAGCGTCTCTGCGTGAAAATTTCTTCTCATTTTCTTGTCGAAATTGTGCCAGCGCTTGTGCTATGTTGAATGCCGTTCGTGGCAAACGACTGCCGCCGTTGTGGCGTCGCGCTCGTCCCGTCCGCGGGACCAGCAACGCAGCTTTCGCCGTTGGTTAACCATCCCCCCGAGCCTGCCGCTTGGGAGCGATTTCTCGAGAATAGCATTAACGAAAGAAACGTCAACGACAACAGGCCACAACCACTCCGAGCCGCGAACAATTGCCTCCATGGGCGCCCACGATTTATTGAAGACCAAAGGACTTATGGACTATTGGACGATGGGACAAGACACGGCGTGATTTCGACCCTTTGTCCTTAAGTCCCGGCGTCCCTATTCCTTTTGCAAGATTCCACCCCAAGGCAAAGCAAACGCTGCAAAAATCCTGAACTTGGTCATAAAAAACACTTGTGACCAACATGGGCAAGTTGACCAAGTTGGCCAAGTTGATCCGAAAAAACACACCACCACCTTCGCCATGTTCACCAACATTACCAAGTTCAAACACTGCGAGAAATAAACATGCATGGATTACGCGATTGCGCAATCCATAGGGAATTTCTACGAAAGAACGTTTCGCGTGATGTTATTTACGCCCTAGAAACACAAGGGGGGATCACCAAGCTGTTCTTATTCCGCAATCCGCAATTCGCAATCCTCATTTACCAACTCCCACTCCGCGACAAACGGCACCCGCGCTGCCAAGAGTTCCCGCGCACTCGCATAGTGCTTCGTGGGCACCACATACGCTTCAACTTTTACATGAACTTCATAATTCACAAACGGCCAAGGATCAAACACTATGCGAAATGGCTTGCCAAAAGATGATTCGCTCGCCGGACGTATTTCGCGGACCAACAACCAATCCTCGGCCGTGCGAAAAGGTTCCGGCCACGGAGGAGCTTGCTCTCCAACCACCGGGTACTGCGAACAAGGCCACAAACTGAGAATGTCGAAAAGCTGCAGCCACCTCAGCGCTTCGCCGGCAACCTCCGCCGTGTGCAGCGATTCATCACCGGAATGCCAACTCGCGAACCATGTGCTGCGTCGCGCGGCAACTTCACGCAACCATTCTCTTGCGGATTTGTCTACCGCATGACGAGCGTGCAAAGCACTGAAATGACCCGCCACAACCCACGCCGCCAAGTCGCTAACTTCACTCGCGGCCTGAATCGACCGCTCCCAGATTTCCAGCGATTCGCCGAGCGGCAATTCCAAGAAAGACAATGGCCGGCCCAATTCCGGATCGAGCCGCGGCTCCGTTTCCCATTCCAACCAACCATCGTCGTGATGAAAGATCGCCTGCAAAAGCTCCTGCCGCACATGATCGAGCGAATTGATCGGCTCGCCAAACCGTGTGATGCACCGCTGGGCCAATTCGCCGCTCAGCCGCGCGTGTTCCACTTGCGAGATAAGAAGCCACTGCGGCACGCCGTCGGCAAATCTCACCTCTCGGCGAATCATGTTCGGCTCCGTCGCAATAACAAGGACGGGTTAATTGATGCCGACAAACAAGTCGGCAACCATGCACTCAAATCCCGGCACAATCGAATTGCCGGTGAGTTTGTCTTTTTCGGTCAGGACGTGGATGTCGGCGAGCGAACGATAGACCGTCACGCTGCGTCCGCTAGGGTAGACAACCCAAGCCAATTGCGTTCCCGCGGCAAGCCAGCACCGCACCTTCGCATCAACTTCTTCCGCCGTGTCGCCGGGAGAAACCACTTCGACGGCAAGCGCGGGCGCCTCGGGGAAATAACCCCGAGGCATACCTCTGCGAACGAGTTGTTCCTTGGACAGGAACGATGCATCGGGAGCTCGGACGGTATCTGGATTACGACTAAGTAGAAAACCTGTTTCGGCTGCGAACACGGCACCAAGATCATTTAATTCTACGTATTGCGCTAATCGCCATCCTAGTTTTTGACCAACGAAACCGTGCTCTGAACCCGGAGGTGCCATTTGGTACAATTCTCCTTCGATAAGCTCATACCGGTAGCCGTCTTCCGGCATGTGGAGAAGCTCATCGGCCGTCATGGTGCGCAGGGCAGTGCTCATATCCCGATTCTATCACGCCAACTGGAATAGGGAAAACACAGGCTGACAACTCACGAAGCCGCCGCGTAAAAACTGGCGAACTTGCCAATCGATACGGGCTTAATCTTCGAGGCCTGTCCGGCTTGGCCGAAAGCGACCATGCGGGCGACGCAGACTTCCTTCATCGCATCGCGGGCCGGCTTCAAATAGTCACGCGGATCAAATTTTTCTGGCGACTCAGCGAACACTTTGCGAATCGCGCCGGTGATCGCCAAGCGATTGTCGGTGTCGACATTGATTTTGCGCACACCATGCTTGATACCACGTTGAATTTCTTCCACGGGCACGCCCCACGTTTGCTTCAGTTTGCCGCCGTACTTGTTGATGATGTCTTGCAACTCTTGCGGCACGCTGCTCGAGCCGTGCATCACCATGTGGCAATTCGGCAAACGGCGATGAATTTCTTCGATCCGATCCATGGCCAGCACCGAACCTGTCGGCTTGCTGCTGAACTTGTACGCGCCGTGGCTCGTGCCGATGGCCACCGCCAAGGCATCCACGCCCGTTTCTGCGACAAAACGCTCGGCCTCTTCGGGATCGGTGAGCAACTGGTCGTGCGAAAGAGCGCCGGTGGCACCGTGGCCATCTTCCTGTTCCCCCTCACCTGACTCGAGCGAGCCGAGGCAACCCAATTCCCCTTCGACCGACACGCCTTCGGCGTGAGCCGACTCCACCACTTCTTTCGTGACTTGCACGTTGTAGTCGTAACTAGCGGGTGTCTTGCCGTCAGCCTCGAGCGAGCCGTCCATCATTACGCTGGTAAAGCCGTTCTCAATCGCGCTCTTGCATGTGGCCGGGCTATTGCCGTGGTCCTGGTGCATCACCATCGGAATATTGGGGTACAACTCCGCCGCGGCGAGCATCAAGTGCCGCAAGTAATTGTCCTGCGAGTAAGACCGAGCCCCACGGCTGGCCTGCACGATCACCGGAGAATTCGTCTCCTTGGCGGCTTCCATGATCGACTGGATCTGCTCCATGTTGTTCACATTGAAGGCGGCCAAGCCGTAATCGTTCTCGGCGGCGTGATCCAACAGCAATCGCATGGGTACC
>JBGTMM010000370.1:0-1604 GCA_041743635.1 Bythopirellula sp. | reverse complement strand
AGCTTCGAAGACTCCAGGCGCTGACGCTTCTGGCTCGCCTTCTATTCCACCGTCACGCTCTTCGCCAGATTTCTGGGCTTATCGACATCGCAGCCGCGGACGATGGCCATGTGATAGGCCAGGAGTTGCAGCGGCACCGCGGCGACAATCGGCTGCAGGAGCTCCGTCACGGGCGGAATGTAAATCACGTCGTCGGCCAGCTCGACCACGCGGGAATCGTCGTCATCGACCACGGCGATCACCGGCCCGCCGCGGGCTTTGATTTCTTCCACGTTGGCTAGCACTTTGTCGTAGACGGCCCCTTGCGGCACGATGAACACGCTCGGGGTGTGCTCATCAACGAGCGCGATCGGACCGTGCTTCATCTCGGCGGCAGGGTAACCCTCGGCGTGGATGTAGCTAATTTCCTTAAGCTTAAGGGCCCCTTCCAGCGCGGTGGGAAAATTGTATTGCCGACCAAGATACAAAAAGTTGTTGCAGTCGGCGTACTTCTCGGCAATGCGGCGAGTGACCTCATTTGTATCGAGCGCACGCTCGACGTGGTTGGGGAGTTGCTCCAGCTCTTCAATGATCCGCAAGCCACTCTCAAAACTGAGGTGATGCAATCGCCCAAAATAGAGGGCCAAGAGCGACAGCACGACGCACTGCGCGGTGAAGGCTTTGGTCGAAGCGACGCCGATTTCCTGGCCGGCGTGCAGATAGACGCCGCCGTCGGCTTCGCGGGCGATGCTGCTCCCCACGACGTTGCAAATCGACATCGTGGGGTGGCCCTTGCGCTTCATTTCCCGCATCGCGGCCAGTGTATCGATGGTTTCGCCGCTTTGCGTGAGGGCAAAGAACAGCGTTTGGTTGTCGAGCGGCGGGTTGCGGTAGCGCAGCTCGCTGGCGTATTCCACCTCGACGGGAATGCGGGCAAGCGCCTCGATCATGTATTCTCCCACGAGTGCGGAATGCCAACTCGTGCCGCAGGCGGTGAGCACAAACCGTTTGACCGACTGCAATTGATTCGCCGTGAGATTCAAGCCGCCAAAGACGGCCGTCGCCGAATCCTTGTCCAGTCGGCCCCGCATGGCGTTGCGGACCGTTTCGGGTTGCTCGTAGATTTCCTTGAGCATGTAGTGGGGAAAGCCATTAAGCTCCACTTCCGCCGCGTCGATTTCCAAGGCCTTGACGTCGTGGACCACGTCGCCCGAATCGCGATGAATCACGCGGATGGAATCGCGGGTGACGAGCGCGATTTCATTGTCCGCGAGGTACACGATCTTGTTCGTGCGGCCCGCGAGGGGTGAGCCGTCGCTGGCGATGAAGTTTTCGCCGTCGCCGACGCCGATCACCAAGGGGCTACCCAATCGCGCGGCGATCATCACGTTGGGCCAATCGCGAAACACCATGGCCAGACCGTAAGTGCCCCTGAGCTTGGCGAGCGACTTTTGCACCGCTGAGATCAGCGGAGCATAGGGGTCTTCGCTTTCGAGCACCGCGAGGGTGACCTTGTCGAGCTCGTAGGCCAAGAGTTGCGCGACAACTTCCGTGTCGGTGGCCGATTGGAACTCGCAGCCCTTTTCGATTAATTGCTGTTTGATCGCGCGGAAATTTTCGATCAC
>JBGTMM010000369.1:0-3459 GCA_041743635.1 Bythopirellula sp. | reverse complement strand
GTGGCAACTTTTGCCTAATCGTTAAAGTCGCCATGTGGCTGCTAGCAGGACCCGGCCGCTTGCGCGGCGGGCTATTGGGAATCGTTGCCTGGATTCTTTTTTAGCAGCAACTTTGGCGCGAACTGGATGAGCAAGAACAGGGCGAGGATGGCTAGCAGACCGTGGGCCCAAAAGTTGGCGATGGGAAGACCCAACAACTCCGCGATCCAACCGGCGAGCAACAACAACGGAGGCAGAAGCATGAGCACGCCGCAGCCTATCGCCGACATCGTGCCGCGGAAGGAAAGTTCCTCAGTGAGCTGTTGGTGATGCACGTCGATCATGCGGCCCCGGCGGAGGCTGATTTCGATGGTGTCGGTAAGCTCCATTGCCCGGAGCGCGGCGGGCCAAGTGGTTTTTAGGATAGAAGGCTGATCGAGCGCATTGATAAATCCCTTCAGGCACTGCGTGGCGGCGGTGGCATGGATCAACTCAGCGGGGACGGAGGTTTCCAAAGAACGAAAAACGCTGCTCTCATCGAACTCAAACCGCGCACGGCCCTTTTGGCCGATGAACGTGAGCGAAGGTAATGTCGATTGATCGGCGGGGCCGACCGACCAGCGGACGGGGACTTGGCTCTTGCCCAACAGTTGCACGCTCAAGCCCGAGTAGGTGGCTGCCTCGTCGGGAGACCCGAGCGCGCCCAACCGATCCAGCGGGCCCGCAATTTTGTCCAAGAGTTCGACGTCGCGTGCAAAATGCCAGATGACATTCTTCCGAGCTCGATCCACGAGCGGTCTTTCGCAAATAACCTGCTCGATCGCGCCAAACTGGGGATGCCCCTTGAGAATCCAGGTGGCAAATTCTTCGATCCCATTGGCTCCGGTAACGAGTGGATTGAAGTGGTACAGCACCGCCCCGCTATCGAGACGAGCCATGTCGATCTCGTAATAGGAGAGCACCGATTCGTGCAGCGGAAACGTCGTGAGTAGCGGTCGGCCAATTCTCACGAGTTGAATGACTTGTTCCACACGGCGATCAGGGGGAATGTCGCCTTGGCCGATAATCACGAAATCGCAAAAATCGCGGTCGAAGAGCGATTCCCAGTCGTCGGCTTGATCGGCGTCGGCCAACCAAGAGTGCGTGGCGCGGTCAACCTGTGCCACGTCGCCGTACCACACGATTTCGTGCCCCAACTCCGCGGCGGCTTGAACGAGCAGGCAGCTTTCGGCATCGGCACCTAAAAGGGCGAATTTCATACTTGCGAGAGTAGTCGAAGGTGGTGTTGTGAGCAACTAGGGCTCGTCTGGCGCTAAGCCGCAAGCGGCTTGGGAGAAGCGGACAGAAAGTGGTATAATAGGGTCATGCGTTCTTCCTGGATCATTATGATTGTTCTTACCTTCGGCCCAAGCTTTTCTCTAGCCGCGCGGGAAGTCACCGACGGAGATATTTCTACGTGGGTGGGTGAGCTGGACAGCGAGCTATTCGACACACGCGAACGCGCTCAAAAACATTTGACCAAGGCGGGTGAAGCCGCGCTTAGCGCGGTGAGTCAGGTGACCCAGAACGGTTCGCTGGAAAGTTCCACGCGGGGACTAAATATCCTGTTGGCCTGGTCTGAAGCCGCAAATTCCAAACTGGTGGTCGCCGCGCTCGAGCAGCTCGCAACGCTCGAAAACCGACCCAAGGAAGCGTCTTTGGCCAAAGAATTGCTCAATGATGTGAGGGAGAAACTGGCTCTTGATGAGTTCAAAAAGCTCGGCGGAATCCATCAATTCGATCAGCGTTACCATCCGGGAGCTGTTATCATGCCGGGACAGAAGCGGATTCAAGTCATTGTGGGCCATGAGTGGAAAGGGGGAATCGCCGGGCTCAAACATCTGGAAAAAACGGCCCATGTGACCAGAATCAGTTTTCACTCCGCTCCTCTTGACGACGAAGCTCTCGCCATTTTGGAGCATCTGCCAAAGCTTCAATGGGTCGAGTTGTATGGTGCAAAGCAAATGACAGCCTCGGCGATTGCCGATTGGCAAAAGAAATTGCCTCGGGCTAATTTTGATATAAGAAGCAGCGGGGCGTTTCTCGGAGTCCATGGGGAAATCAATGCCCCTCAGGCTTTCGTGAGGAAGGTCGAGCCGGGCAGTGCCGCAGAGAAGGCGGGAATCAAAGACCACGACATCATCACCAAGCTCAACGGCGAAGAGGTCAAAGATTTCGAGACACTCACCGGCCTCATCGCCCAGCATCAGCCCGGTGACTCGGTAATGTTGACAGTTCTACGCCCCCCCAAGCCGAACGATTTGCCGGCAACGCTTGACTTGAAAGTTACCTTCGCTCAATGGGGGATCGACGGGGCAGGAGGGGTGGCCCCTCTGAATGCCAATCAAATCCGCAATTCGATTCCCGCTTCCGAGGCGGAAAAGTTTCGCCTGGATCGGCGGTAGACGACGGTCTCTCAGCTTCGCGCATAGAAAAACCCACCGCTGGCGCGGTGGGCTATTTTTTAACTTTGCTTCCAGTCTCAGGTGTCAAACGGCCAAGGTGGCGTCGATTTCTTTCTCGACTTGAGCGATCTGCTCGCTTGCGCGGAATTGTTGGGCCAGCAATTGCCGACCCTTCTCGGTCCAAACGCCGATGCTCCGCAGGGGGGCATTCGACTCTTTGCAAAGGAACGTGACTTTTCGGGGAGTGAGCGATTGAATCTCGACGGCGTCGTTACGGCGGGTAAACTCCACCGCAAACGCCACCTGGCGATTGTTCTCTTCGTCCTCCCAATGTGTTTCAATTGTGTGCATTGTTTGCTCGCTCCCAAAAATCGGCGGTAAAAAGTGATAGTTGTGTAAGAGTAAATAATGGCTCACTCTTGGCATTAGTCAACCCGATCGACGAACATCCAGCCGTTGTCGGCCACCGAAAACAGGGGTCGGAAAGGGCTAGAATTCCCTTCGCGGGCCCTCCGGCCCCAGTGCCAGACCAGATTGATGCCAATGTTCCAGGACTCTTGAGAAACTCCGGGCAGGCCATCCTCCTCATCGGGAATCAGGTAATTGAAGCCGGTTTGCACGGACCAAGAGTCATGGAGCGGCGCGTGAAAATCGGCACCGATGATGCCTTCGCTGTCGTCCGAGGCGCCGCCCCAGATACGGCCCTGGCTACCGCCCTTGAAATTCCAACGGTAGAAGCCGCAATTTTGCCCCGTGGTTTCAAAAGTGTCTGCTCCAACGGTGTCATCATTCGTGGCGGTCGCTCCCCAGAAGCCAAGCTCCCGGCCCCGAGGGGTCTTGAGGCTGATCTCGTACCGCACTTGATTTAAGTCAATGTCCTGGTCCAAGTCGTCGCTCATCGAATCGTATACGGCGCCGAACTGCAAACCAGATTGAGTGCGACGAAACAGGCCCGCGGTGACGAACTGCTGTCCCCGATCTTCGGGCGAAGTTGCCGTGCCATGAAGACGACTTTGCAACGCTTGAAAACCAAGCT
>JBGTMM010000368.1:0-2302 GCA_041743635.1 Bythopirellula sp. | reverse complement strand
GATAGTAAACTCCACGGCCCCAGCTTCGGCAGTGTGAAAAATTTTCGCCCCGGCGTCTCGGTACGATGTCGTGGTAAGGAGCGTTTCATCGGGGGAATAGCGGCCGCTCAAGACAACCCACTCGGGTGAACACCATTTCGCAAAACCGGGCGGGTCGCTGCGGTTGCTGCCGTGATGGGGAGCGAGCAAGATATCCGCATCGAGCTGCGCTTCGGCCATCACGGTTTCGATGCCGGGGGATTCCAAATCACCGGGGAGCAAGATTCTGTGTCCCACGAATTCAATCGCCAATAAAATGCTGTTGGCGTTATCGCGGCCTGGGACACCAAAGCGGGGCGGATGCAGAACTTCGATGTTCACCCGCTCGTCGGCGATGCGCAAGTGGTCGTTCATCCAGACTTCTTCCAGGGGCACGCCCGCCGCCTCGATCTTTTCTTTCAGAAAGTTGGGGGCTGACAGTTGACCATCGGTCGCCCAAGGATCGAACATCAACGGCGAGATGTAAATCTTCCCCACGTCGAAGCGTTCCAAGATTCCCGGCACGCCGTTGTAGTGGTCCACGTCGGCATGAGAAATCACAATCGCATCGATGCGGGTAATCCCTTGTGACCAAAGAAAGCTGGAAACGACATTCGTGGTGCCCTGCGGCGAGCCCAAACTGCCGGCGTCGTACAGCAAGGTTTCGCCCGAGGGAAATTCCAGCACGACGCACGTGCCGTGTCCCACGGCGACGAACGTGCAGCGGAGCTCGTCAGCGGGTCGATGATTCCAAGCAGCAGCGCTGAATCCTACGGCCATCCAAAGCACGGCGAGAGACATTTGGATTTTCCAACTTGGCCGTAGGTTTGGCACGATGGCCATCAAACCGAGTGCCGCATAAAACACGATGACCCACCAGAGAGCGGGTCCCGCGTTGTGAAAGTAGCTACCAGGCCAATGGCTGCCGGATTCAATCAGCCAGTCGCTGAACAACATGCACCCGCCGCAGATTTTCCCGAGCAACCCAGCCAAGGGAGGAAACGGGAGTCCCAACGTGCAGAGGAGTAGACCCGACATGAGCGCGACGGCCATCGGGGGCCATGCCAAAAATGTGAGTGGGGTTGCCGAGGGGCTGATGATGTGGAATTGATAAAGCAGAAGCGGCGTGACGATGCACCACACCGCGAGGGAACCAACCAGCACCACGAGGCAACGACCCGCGATCCAGCGCACGACGCTTTCTTGCCAAGACATATAACTTTCGATCATTCTTTCGAGCGGATCGGGCGTTCTGTGGGGCAACATCCTCATTGCGGCTCCAATGACCCCAGCGACCCCCAAGAAGCTTAACTGTGTGCCAGCGCGGAAGAGATCGGTTGGATTCATCGCCAACACTGCAAGTGCCGCCACGGCGAGGCAGTTGGTGGCAGTGGCCTGGCGGAATCCGGCAAGCGCGACCAGTGTCATCAGAACCAATACCGTCGAGCGCACCACCGAAGGCTGCCAACCCACAACTGCCGAATAGGTCATAACCAAGCAGATCGTCGCACACAAGCGCATCGTATGAGTGACGGGCAAAAATCCTGCTAGGAACCAAACGGCCGTGGCAATCAGCCCTACGTGCATTCCCGAGACAACCAACAGATGGATCGTGCCAGTTTTCATGAAGGCGTCCATCGTTTCGTCGTCGAGTTCACCACGCACGCCCAAGAGCAACGCCTGAGCGATGGGTTGTTGCTCAAAGCCGACGTATCGCGCGAGTTGCCCCTGGCACCAGCGACCCGCCGAGGCGAGCCAAGTCTCGGGCGAGAATCGGCTCGCGTGTTGAATCACCGATACACAAGCGGGGGATTGGGTAAAGAGATCGCAGTGCCGACCGGCCGCACGTTCGGCGGCGGCGTAATCGTATTGACCTGGGTTCAGCGCGGGCGACACTTGACTGAGACGCGCGAACACGAGCAATTGATCGCCCGGAGTGATGGCGGGAAGCACGCCGTTCACGCGCAAGCGGACAACGCCCGTTGCTGTTTGCCATGCGCTGCCGTTACGCAAGCGCGTGACACGGACTTCGACTTCGCTCCGGGGTTCGGCGGGAATCGCGCGGAGTGGAGTCGCCGCCGGCGCGGGAGTCCACTGCGAGGGTTTGATGGCAACCGCTTCCAGGCACACCGGCTCGGTGAGGTTCGTGGCATAGCGGGCAATTTCGCCGCTGTGCCAATAGTTCCAATGCAGATCGTGCCAGGCTCCGCCCACGAAAACAAAAGTGAACAGCATGGTGACGAGCGACGTACGCAACCAATAACGGTAGAAAAGCAGATTGGCG
>JBGTMM010000367.1:0-1711 GCA_041743635.1 Bythopirellula sp. | reverse complement strand
CAGATTAATTCGTGCAAGGCGAATTGGCGAGCGGACAGTATCCGTCCGAGGCTGCGTTGCTTCTTGACGCCGTGCGGATGATGAGAGATCGCAAGGTCCGGCTCAATGAGCTGGTAACCGTTCACGGGTTGGCCAGTGTTGGGGCGGCGGTACTGGCGAAATGGGCCTGGACGGCGTCGGCGAGAAAGGGGAACACGCCGCGAGATTGTTGGCGGCAAGTCTCGACGATGGTTAGGAGTGTCTCCACGAACCGGCTGCCCTGGTGGCTTTGGGTGCCAAACGACAGCTTCCGCCAGATGACCGCATGACGTAAGGCGCGCTCACTGGCGTTGTTGGTGGGCTCGACACCTTCGATCTCCACGAACGTCCACAACCACTCGGAGTGATTCGACAACTCTTGGCACATGCCAATGCCGGCGAAGGCGCCGCGCAGCAGGAGGGCGTCGATCTCCTGGCGGATGGGTTTCATCAAGCGCTGGAAGCCGGCGCGGGTCAGCGTGCCGTCGCGATAGCGCGCCCACAGTTGGAACAGCTTGCGTGTGGGCCGCATCAGATCATGGCCCAGACGTTTCTTCTGGCCGTCGCCGGAGTCGATCAGCGCTTGAAAGTCCCGCTTGAGATGAGCCCAGCACCACTGCAAACGTCCCAGCGACCAATACATCTTGGCTCGGTCGCAATGGACCACGCCCTGATAAGTCTCGCCCAACAGTTCCCGGAGCACCGTGGCGGCGCGCGTAGCTCTTACGCTAAACACGGTGAAGCGGGCGGCGACGCACGTCCACAGCCACGCTTTGGCCGGACCTTCTTTGGTAGGCGTCTCGTCGATGCCCAGCACATCTTGAGCGGGCAGTTGGGCGGCCAATTCGTCGTAGGCCGGCCGCAAGGCCGCGGTCGCTTGATTCTGCAGCTTCACCACCCAGCCCGTCGAGCAAGGCTGGTCGAGCACCTGCGTGAGAAACATGGCCACGCGGCTCTTGCTCTGTCGGAAGCAGCCCATCAACAGCGCGACCAAGGCGATCAGCCGGGGGCCGGCCTGACCTGGGGGAACTCCGGCCGGCAACGCCGCGCACGTGGTCTCGCCGCATCGCAGGCAGGCCAGGCGGTGCCGCTGGTATTCCGTCACCAGCGGCTTGATCTCGGGCAACTCCCAGACTTGATGCCGCAGCGGCGCGGGATCGTTGCCGGCAAGCGCTTCGCCACAGCGGCGACAGGCGCTGGGCTGGAGGGTCACGACTTCCTGACAGTCTTCCGCGGGGATCAAGGCCCGCTCGTGTTTTTCATGTCCCGGTTGGCCGCCACGCTTCCTCTGCGAACGAGACTTGGGCGGGGCCGGCTTGACGTGCGGATGCTGGCTGCTGGGCGGCAACGAAGAGTTCTGGGGCGTCTTCTTCAGACGCGCAAGATCCGCTTTCAGTTCAGCGATCTGCGCCAACAGCAGGCGGATGATGGCCTGCGCCTCCGGGGACTGCCGCGCGATCAGTTCTTCCGTGATTTCCAGCGACATGCCATAGGTGTCGCCGATTTTCGCCCAAGCGCGAAGACCAGTTTTTCAAGCTACGTCAGCCCCAGGCTGTGAACGGTTACCGGCCAATGATGCACGGATATTGGCAGAAGCGGAGCTTGAAAGCACTTTAGCTGCGGCGCAAGGGAGTGCGGGCCGTTGGGTCTCGACGGTCCCCATCTCATCGGTTACCAGTGTCGAGTTTTCACC
>JBGTMM010000366.1:0-1524 GCA_041743635.1 Bythopirellula sp. | reverse complement strand
CTACAACTGCTTTACCTGCAACTGCTTTACCTGCATCTGCTTTACCTGCATCTGCTTTACCTACATCAAAGGCCGAAACCAATAACATTCCCGTTAGCGCCAGCCAAACACCGGCTCGGTCAACGGCGGTCACAAGCCAATGGGCTGAGCGCTTTGCTCAAGAAAAAGTTGATCCGGCCCACGTTCGCCAATCCGTTCGCAATCTCATGAAGCAAAGCCAACCAGCCCAAGCCATCGAACTGATGCAAGCGGCGATTCAACACGGGCAATCGCAGCCATGGATGTATGAGACGCTAGGTATCGCCATGGAACTCGATGGACGCTCACAGGATGAGATTGAGCGAGCCGTGATGTCGGCATGCGATTTCAGCACCTCGCCCGATCAGTTATTGTTAATCGCTCGATACTTGTCGCACATCAATTTAGATGCGCGAGCGCTAGAAGTGTATTGCCAGATCGCCAAGTTGCCGGGCCTGCACCCCGAGGCATATGCCCTGGGCTTACGTGCCGCCGAGCGCGTGGAAGATGCAGCAGGGATTCGTTGGGCGACCGTGGGAATTCTGAAGAACTCTTGGCCTACTGAACAGCAAGAAATCTATGACACGGCGTTCCGCGTCGCGAAATCGACTCTCGAAGCCATGGAAGCGGCCAGTGACCCCCTGGCGGCTGACTACCGCTCAGAATTGGAAAAGGCACTCGCGCGAGATGTTGTGATCGAAGTGACCTGGACCGGTGATGCCGACGTTGATTTGATCGTCGAAGAGCCTGGGGGCACGGTTTGTTCGCTGCAACAACCGCGCACCACCGGGGGCGGTGTTTGCACCGGAGATATCGCCAGCCAAAATACGGCCGACAAAACCGCTCCGTTGAGCGAAAAATATCTCAATGCTCAGGCATTTCCCGGAACCTATAGGGCTCGGTTACGGAAGATTTATGGCGATGTGGTGGCCGGCAAGGCGATCGTCGACGTATACAAACACTACGGCACCGAGCGACAAGTTCACGAACGGCAGCACATTGCCTTGCGTGACGATAGTGACGCGATGGTGGTGTTTGAATTGGAAGATGGCCGGCGGCAACAATCGCTGCAGGCGCAGCAAGTGGAAGTGGCATTAGAGCGTCAGCAACAGATCAGCCAGAATGTGTTGGCTCAGCAACTCGGCCAATTTTCGGATCCGCGGATTAGCCCGATTCGCGGGGCTGGAGGCGATTTCGATTTGGCTCGGCGGTTGGCTTTGAATGGACAGGTGGGTGCCGTGGGCTTCCAGCCGATCATTCAAACGCTGCCCGATGGCGTCCAAATGACGGCGACGGGCGTGGTTTCGGCGGATCGGCGGTATGTGCGGATTACGGCTGCGCCCTCTTTTACCGGCATTGGCGACGTGACCAATTTTAGCTTCGCTTCCCAGGTGCAAAGTGGCGGCAGCGGTGGCGGCATTGGCGGCGGTGGCGGTGGCGGAATCTGAATAGCTCCCGATGAACCGGACGCTAGCGCGTTCCGGCTGATCTAATCAGCCGCTGGGC
>JBGTMM010000365.1:0-1614 GCA_041743635.1 Bythopirellula sp. | reverse complement strand
TTTCATTCTTGATGCAGGCAAATGCCCGAATTTCACCTTTCGACGAGGCGATGGGAGTTGAGTCGAGTTTCTTTAGCGTGAAGGTCAATGCCGTTGTCTTCTGAGCCGTGCGGGCGTTAATGTGGAGGATTATTACCATTTTACCAACTTGCTGCACGACGACATTGGCGGCACGGTTAACACCCAGCTAAGCCTAATCGCGAAGAGCAAAGGTAACAGTGTATAACGTATGTTAAAGCCAAGTTGGCATAAAACGTGCCTAATTGAGTTTCGTTAGTGCCAATTTGGAGGAATGTTGAAAATCAAAAAACCGCTGCGAATTCCGGGCTCTGCCCGCCGGACTGCTGTCCGGAAACGGCTCGACGTCTGTCTTGTCACCCATGATTTGCTTGGTTGGAGCGAGCCGACCGATGCCGGAGCGGCAATAGCCGGCCTTGCCCAACTGATAGCGGCGAAAGGCGACAGTGTCACGCTACTATGGATTCCCCATTACAGTGACTTCGATGCACTCGCCGCAGGCGAGGCAGTGCGTTTGGAGAAGTATTATGCCGAGAACTACCTCATCAGGCTTAAGGTGCTGATGTCCTCGCGTCATCTGTCTCCATTCCTTGCAGACAACGCAAAACAGTCGGCCGCAATCTATTATCATCGCAAGGAAGAAAAATTCGACGCGGTTTATTTCGCGCTCGAGGGTGGCAGTGCTTACTATGCGTTGCTGGGAAAGGAACTCTCGCTCTTTGAGCCACGACCACAGCTTTATGTGATCGCCCATACTCCGATCGAGTGGCGGGCGGAATCAGATCGGCATTTTCTGAAGGATCTCCAGCAGGTCACTATCGCGCATATGGAAAAATACTGCGTTGGCGAAGCTGATGCTCTGATCTGCTCCAGTTCCTTTTTGCCAGCATGGATGAAATCGAAAGGCTGGAAATTACCTCAGAACGTGATCAAGCTACCCGATCTCAGGCCCTCCGAGTGGATCCCACGTAACTTGGATATCGTGAATCTGCCCACGCTGCGGCCTATAGAGGAGATAGTCTATCTCAGCGGTCCTGATTTTCGTCATGGGCTGACTTTGTTCTGTGACGCCTTGGACGTGTTGGCACGAAAATCAACATCGAAACCCACGGTTACAATGCTCGGTCGGCTCGGCAGAATTCTCGGAGAACACTCGGGAGGCATGCTTTTGCGCCGCGCTCGTTCCTGGCCATTTGAAATCAAAATATTACCGGGTTTCACGGAACGTGAGAGCATTGAATATTTGAAACGCCGAAATTGCCTCGTTGTCGTTCCATGTTTTGCGGCAGATACGCCGATGATAGTAGCTACCTGCCTCGAGGAAGGGATCCGTTTCGTTGCAATTGACACGGGTGGCATCGCTGAGATGATAGATCCTTCAGCCAGGACCCGCTGCTTGTCGACGTCCAAATCCACCGAGCTTGCAGAAAGGATTGCTGATGCGCTGAATGGGCCATTTGCGCCTGTCGCACCCGCTATCACAGCAGCCGCGAAACGCGGAGCTTGGGAGCAACATTTCGACGCCGCGGCTGTGCGCGATCCGAAACCTGCGCCGCGCAAGTCGCCAGCCAGGAATAAGCTCCCGAAGGTCTCTGT
>JBGTMM010000364.1:0-1671 GCA_041743635.1 Bythopirellula sp. | reverse complement strand
CCATGAAAGTATCCAAGGGAAGAGTCCAGCAATCGCAGCAATAGCGCCGGGCAACCAAAAAGGAACGGTGATAGTCCGTCGCCCCACTTGAGCCATGTAGTCTGAATTGAAATCACCAAATGCGTAATTCCACATCGCCGCCATTGGCTCATCTGGCTCATCGAACTGCTTGTATTCACCTGAGGTCCAACCGTGAAGTTGGTTTAAGTATGGCCGTTGTGTAAGTATTTCCATGCTCCCACAACTGAAAGTTACGCTCACCACTTGCTTGGCGCTAACGAACGTTATGAAGCTTAGTCGCCAATAACTCCGCATCCACAGAGAAATCAACAACATGAAGAGCACGCCGCACCCAACCGACCACGCGATTCGCAACTTGCGGTACCGAAGTGGCGGCTTGCTTTCCATGTCTTAAAGGTACCGCGCCGACAAGAAGAATAGGAGGCATTCCACGCCGCCTAGCCGAACCGCCGGCCAAAAGCTAGCGCTAATAATTGGCCACCCGTTGTGCTAACGTCACCCATGCAACTTAGCACGCGTTCTTTGACATCTCGCAGAATTGACACGCACCATCTGCCACCAGCCGCCGTTGGTGTTGCGCTACCGCTGCGCGCGTAGGCGGTAGGATGGGTTATCCGCGCAGCGGTAACCCATCAACTGGGGTCACCCGACCTGTCCGCCATGTGTCGCACCTTGCGCGCACCAAATGGACAACTGGCACACGCAACTGTCACACCCCCCACGCAAAAACCTCGGCATTTCCAGCAAATGCCGGGCGCGGGGGGTGACGCATCCCGTGGCAACTGTCCACAAAAATCGTGTTACGCGCAGCGGACACTGCCGGATTTAGCTTCGCGCGCCCAAATGCTGCCGAAAGGTCGGTAGATCACACGTTGAACAAGAAGTGGCAAACGTCGCTGTCCTGCATGACATAAGACTTGCCTTCCAGCCGCATCTTGCCGGCTTCGCGAATAGCCTTTTCACTGCCGTGTTGCACGAGGTCGTCGACCGAATAGACCTCGGCGCGAATGAAGCCACGTTCGAAATCGGTGTGAATGACGCCGGCGGCCTGGGGAGCCGTCGCGCCGACCGGGACCGTCCATGCGCGAATCTCCTTGGGGCCGGCCGTAAAGTAACTCTGCAACCCGAGCAGGCGATACGCGGCTCGCGCCAGCGGCGCTAGTGCGGGCTCTGGCAGCCCTACGCTGGAGAGCATCTCGGCACGGTCGGCCTCGTCAAGCTCCGCAATCTCGGCCTCTAGCCGTGCGCTGACGGGCACCACTTCGCTGCCTTCGGCTTTGGCGTGTTGCCGCACCTTCTGAACCATGGGGCCGTCGCCGGCCAGATTGCTTTCATCCACGTTCGCAATGTAAAGCACGCGCTTCGACGTGATGAACTGCAGCTCGTTGAAGATTCGCAACGATGTCGGGTCATCGTACGACAAACCACGGACTGGCTTGCCCTCGGCGAGTAACGACTGACAATCATTGAGAATTTCGAGTCGCCGTTTTGCTTCGGGGCCGCCGAGGCGGATTTGCTTTTCGGCGCGGTCGGCCATGCCTTCCACCGATTGCAAGTCGGCGAGCATCAGTTCCGTGTCGATCGTTTCGATGTCGCGCAGCGGATCAATGCTGCCTTCGACGTGCACGACATTTTCGTCATCGTAGCAGC
>JBGTMM010000363.1:0-9352 GCA_041743635.1 Bythopirellula sp. | reverse complement strand
GGTGCAAAGTGGTGGAGGCGGTGGCGGTATTGGCGGCGGTGGCGGTGGCGGAATCTGAATAGCTCCCGATGAACCGGACGCTAGCGCGTTCCGGCTGATCTAATCAGCCGCTGGGCGCTAGCCCACGGTTTTTGAAACTGGCTCATACCATTATCCCTCTCGCAGCGAGGTTGCGCACAAATCGCATTGCAACCTGCTGAGCTCCGCGATGCCAATCTCGGCAAGCGAGATCATTGCTAAGAGTTCCTTTTTGTCGAATGTGGCCTCCTCGCCGGAGCCTTGTATCTCGACAAATTTTCCCCGACCGGTCATCACGAGGTTCATATCCACGTCGGCACGGACGTCTTCGGTGTAATCGAGGTCCAACAGTGGCACACCGTTGACAATGCCGACGCTCACCGCGGCGATCGTGTCGGTGAGGGGTAGCGGTTTCGTGCCACCAAATTCGGGGAGCGATCGCAACGCGGCCACAAGCGCGACGAATCCTCCGGTGATGCTCGCCGTGCGTGTGCCGCCGTCGGCTTCGAGCACGTCGCAATCGACCGTGAGAGTGCGTTCTCCCAAAGCGGCGAGATCAACCACGCCGCGTAGACTGCGGCCGATCAGCCGCTGAATCTCGCTGCTGCGGCCGTCAATTTTCGGACCTCGTTCCCGCTGTTTGCGGGGGGAAGTGCTGCCGGGGAGCATATTGTATTCGGCAGTAACCCAACCCTTCCCCCGGCCGACGAGCCAGGGGGGCACTTCGTTTTCCACGCTCGCGGTGCAGAGTATGGTGGTGCGTCCTGCGCGGACAAGCACTTTGCCCGCCGCGGCGCCGGGGACATTCTGGTCCATCGTAAAGGGTCGCAGAATATTGGCGGGGCGGTTGTCGGCGCGAGTGGGCATGAGGATTTTTTCTGTGGCTGAGGTCTTTGACCTCGGTAGGCTGACGTCCGACCTCAAAGAGGTCGGCTACAGTCGGTTAGTTTTGGGCTGCCAGTAGCCAAGCGAGGATGCCCTTTTGCACGTGCATCCGATTGCCGGCTTGCTCGACGATCACGCTGTGAGGGCTGTCCATCACTTCGTCGGTGACTTCCTCGTTTCGTTTGGCGGGGAGGCAGTGCATGAAAAGTGCGTTGTTCGGCGCGGCCGCCATCAACTTGCCATTCACTTGGAAGGGCGCGAAGTCGACTTTGCGTTGCTCTTGTTCGCCTTCCTGCCCCATGCTGGCCCACACGTCGGTATAAATCGCCGACGCACCGCGCGCCGCTGCGAATGGATCGTTGGTGAGGGTGAGATTCATGCCCGGGCATTCCTTCTGAACATCAGCGATAAACTCTTCGGGAAAGCCGTAGCCCTTGGGAGTGGCCACGGCAAAATGCACGCCGAGCCGTCCACAGGCCATGGCCAAGCTGCGGGCCACATTGTTGGCGTCGCCGACCCAGGCGAGCTTGGCTTCCTTAAGCGATTTCACGTGGCACTTGATCGTGTACAAGTCGGCCAACGCCTGGCATGGATGCTCGAGATCCGTCAGCCCGTTGATCACGGGGCAAGTCGCGTACTTGGCGACGTCGACCACCGTGTCGTGCTTTTTCGAGCGCATGACAATCACATCGACCAATTCGCTCAAAACGCGGGTAAAATCGTCGATCCGTTCGCGCTTGCCGAAGCCGACGTCGTCGCCCAGCATCATGCTCGACCCACCCATGTGCGCCATGCCGGCCTCGAAACTCACACGGGTGCGGAGCGACGGCTTCTCAAACATTAGGGCCATCACGCGCCCCGGCAGAATCGGCTCGCGAATGCCTTTTTCGAGCTTGGTTTTTAGATCGGCCGTGAGGGCGAAAATCCGTTGGATTTCTTCGCTCGTAACGTCGTGTAAGGTGACTAAGTGTCGCATGGTAGTGAATTGTTGGTTGAGATTGGGAAAGTTTATTCTAGAACATTTTTACAATTAGCGTACTTGGTATGGGTGGCACTGCTGGTTTGTCCAGCAGTGTCTTCGCAGCACGGGTGGGCAAGCCACCCGTGACACCCGAAATAAACGCTCTACGGTGTGTGCTCGCGGAGGGCGGTGATCAGCGTGTCGCAGCCCGACTGCAGCTCTTCGTCGGTAAGCGTCATCGCGGGCAAGAGCCGAATGACGTTGCCTTGGGTGCAGTTGACCAACAGGCCGCGATTGAGGCAGGCTTGCACAATCGGTGCCCCTGGGATGCAAAGTTCGAGGCCAATCATCAACCCCTTCACGCGCAGCTCAGTCACGAAGGGGAGTTCCTCGACGACCGGAGCGAGCTGCTCGCGGAACATTTCGCCGAGCTGCGTGGCGCGTGCGAGCAAGCCTTGCTCTTCGATCATTTGAATCGTGGCGATCCCCGCGCGGGCAGCGATGGGATTGCCGCCGAAAGTGGCGGCGTGCATGCCGGGTCGCAGACTCTTGGCAACTTCTTTCTTGGCCAAAAGAGCCGCCCCCGCGATCCCGCCGCAGAGGCTCTTGGCAAGGGTCATGATGTCGGGCTCGACGCCGTAGTGTTGATAGGCGAACCATTTGCCCGTGCGCCCACAGCCGGCTTGCACTTCATCGAAGATCAACAGCAAGCCGCGTTCATCGGCCAGTTTTCGCAATCCTTGCAGGAATTCCGGCGCGGCAATGCGAATGCCCCCCTCGCCTTGAATCGGTTCGATCATGATCGCCACGGTGTCGTCGTCGATTTTTGCTTTCACGGCAGTCAGATCGCCGAAGGGGGCGTAACTGAAACCGGGCAGCAGCGGGCCGATGCCCTCGTGATATTTGGGTTGGGCCGTCGCGGTGACCGCCGCGTAGGTACGTCCGTGAAAGCTGCCCTCGAAGGTGATGATTTTGTACTTGCCGGCGGTGGAATGGAGCCGCGCGAGTTTAATGGCCCCTTCGTTCGCTTCGGCGCCCGAATTACAGAAAAACGCTTGGCCCCCAAAGCTCCGCTCGCTGAGCAACTTGGCCCATTGGCCTTGGGCTTCCATATACCAGGAGTTGGGGACGTGAATGAGCTTGGCAACTTGATCCTGCACCGCAGCCACGACGGGTGCCGGGCAATGCCCCAACAGGTTACAACCCCAGCCGGGGAAGAAATCAAGATAGCGATTCCCCTGATCGTCCCAAACGTGCGACCCTTCGCCGCGCACCAGGGCCAGCTCGTAGCGGCCATAGTTGGGGATCACATAATCATTAAACAACTGCACCGTTGCGGGGGAGATTCGTGGCTGGGTGGCGGTCAACACGGTCAGACATCCTCATGGTTAGCACAGGGACAATGGGCCGCGACACAAGCGGGCAACGCATTACTTTAGTCCGAAACTCGTCAATATTTAAGTCGTCTTTGTAGAGGCGGGTACAATTGAGAAGGTTCGCCCATTAAGGATGCCTTTGCGAGACGAAGGCACCGTAGAGCGCCTGCCAATTCTGCGCTAGCTGGGCTCTTATCGGCGGTGGGGTCGCCGAACTTATAGCTCGTCATAGACGGCATCCTCGTCGGCGTAGGCGTCAAGCAAGTGCTCCTTTGCCGCCTCGAGCCACCCGGCAAGCTCGTCAGAATGAGTGCAGTATGTCGCGCCACACAAACGACATCGCTGTGACGGTAACGGGAACTCTGTCATAGGAACGCCTCCTGTCATGGGCCGGCCGTGATGACGCTCGTCAATTCTACTCGACTGGACCGTCGGTGCTATCCGCCTAAGTGTTCTCGTATCGACTCCAGCGAGGACACCTTTTCACCGACCGCTTCTTTCCGGCGATCTTCCATGAGCTGGCGGAATTCCGCATTCGTGGTGAGCAAACGGTCGATGAAATCGGAATCGTCCGATCGAATGGGAAGCATCTCGAACGACGGTTTTCCATTGATCGTGACCACGACCGGCATCGAGTGGCACTCGCGTGCATAGTCCTCCAAGCGAGATTTCGCCTCTCCAACATCAATGACTTTCATGTTCGGTAAACTCCTGTCCTTGAATCAACAGCCGATTTCCGCGCTTTTCCCCAATTGCCTGAACGGTCACGGCTCGTGCGGTTTCGTCCACATCATACAATATGCGATAATCGCCCAAACGCAGCTGTGTGACTCTACTACTCCGCGACGATTTCAGTCCCGACGCCGCGGTTGGTGTAAATTTCCAAAAGCAACGAATGCCGCAGCCGCCCGTCGATGATGTGAATCTTTCGGACCCCCTTGCTCAAGGTTTCAAGGCAGGCTTGCACCTTGGGAATCATGCCCGCCTCGATGCTGCCGTCGTCGATCATTCGCTGGGCAGCGCTCGCCGTGAGCGAGTGGATCAGCGAGTCGGGGTCGTCCTTGTCGCGGCGGACGCCGTTCACGTCGCTCAAGAAAATCAGCTTCTCGGCCCCCATGGCTTGGGCGACCGCGGTGGCGGCTGTGTCGGCGTTCACGTTGAGCCGTTCGCCTGCCGTGGTTTCGCACATCGAGGGGATCACCGGCACCTGGTTGGCGTAGGTGAGATTGTCGAGCGTCTCGCGATCCACGCGGGTGACGTGGCCGACCAATCCCAAATCAAGCGGCGAACCGTTGTTGTCGGTGAGCGTGAGCCGTTCGCCGAAGAGCACATTGTTGTTTTGGCCAGAAAAATTGAGCGGCATGGCGCGGCCGCCGAATTCCTCGATACTGGCGGCGAGCGATTCGTTGATTTCGCCGGCGAGCACTTTCTCGACGATCTGGAGCGTCGCCGTGTCGGTGTAACGCCGGCCATGGATGAAGCGCGGCTCGATGTTGGCCTGGGCCATGGCCCGGCTGATCGCGGCCCCCCCGCCATGAACGACGATCGGCTTCATGCCGACCGATTCCATGAAGACGATGTCGACCAACAGATGACGCAAGGCCTCGGGATCTTCCATCACGCTGCCGCCCAGCTTAATGACGGTAATCTTATCGCGAAATTGCCGAATCCAGCCCATGGCTTCGATCAGAACATCGGCTTTTTGAATCGCTTCTAGCAAAACGGGGTTCCTCGATGGCGCCACGGAAGAAATTTCTACAATTGAGCCGAATCCCGCATTTTAGAAAGCGGAATGGGGCAACGATATCCCAAATAGCCTGCCGCGCCAGCGGAGGGTCTTCTATGAACTGAGTGTGACCCTGGAAGCTTCGCCGCATTCATGGCAAGATAGTTGTGAACCACTTACCCCACGAATGGCCAGACAGAATCATGCCCACGAACGCCTCGCAGCGACCTTCACTCGCCATCGTACTGGCGGCGGGAAAAGGGACTCGCATGAAGTCGGAGCTCCCCAAGGTGCTCGTGCCGGTAGCCGGTAAGCCGATGATTCGCTACGTGGTCGACGCTTTGCGCAAGGCGGGTGTGAGCCGGATTGTGATCGTCGTTGGTTATCGGGCTGATTTGGTGCGCACCGAACTGGCCGAGGAGCCAGGCATCGAGTTTGCCGCGCAAACGGAGCAACTCGGCACCGGGCACGCCGTGATGATGTGCCGGGGTCAGTTGGCCAATCACCAGGGGCCGGTGTTGATCGTAGCGGGAGATTCGCCATTGTTGCAGGTCGAATCGGTGCGGACACTTTTGGAGAACTTCTTCGCGCGGCAGGCGTCTTGTGTGTTGGGGACGGTCGAAAAGCCAAACCCCACGGGATATGGCCGAATCGTTCGCGACAACACAGGCAAGTTCGTCGGCATTGTTGAAGAAAAAGACGCCACCCACGCCCAGCGCACGATTCAAGAGGTAAACGTCAGCACCTATGTGTTCGATGCTCAGGAGTTGTTGTGGGCCCTCGATCAACTCACCGACAAAAACACCCAACGCGAATACTACATCACCGATTGCCCAGCAATCCTGATGGCTAATGGCAATAAAGTGACGGCCGAGAAGGTGCTCCAGCCGTGCGAAGCGCTGAGCATCAACAGCATGGATGAATTGAGATTGGTTGAATTAGAGATGAAGCGGCTAGGTATCACGGCTTAATCCTACTGCGCAAGGTCCGTAATGGAAGAGAATAAAATAGCCACGGAATTTCTCGGATTAAACACGGATAATTGAGGGTGATACCATTGAAGGAAGCATGCGTCGTTGCGGTGAACGAAAAAAAACTTTTTACCATCGCAATATCCGTGTTCAATCCGTGTTTCATCCGTGGCTAATTCCACTGGCCTTAGCGCTGCAGTATTAACAAGCGAGAAAACACTCATGGCGGACCTCAAGATTTTTAGCGGCAAGGCGAACGTGCCACTCAGCAAGGCGATTGCCGACTACTTGGGCGTGCCGCTCGGTCAGATCGCGCTCGGCTGGTTTCCCGATGGGGAAACTTCGTGCAAGATCGAGGAAGACATTCGCGGTCGCGACGTGTATTTGATTCAGCCCACCTGCCCGCCGGCCAACGAAAATCTCATGCAGTTGTTGGTGATGATCGACAGTTGCAAACGGGCCAGTGCCGAGCGCGTGACCGCCGTGATGCCGTACTTCGCATATGCCCGGCAGGACCGCAAGGATGAGGGTCGCGTGCCGATCACGGCCAAGCTGGTGGCGAACATCATCACTCGGGCCGGGGCCGACCGCGTGCTGGCGATGGATTTGCACGCTGCCCAGATCCAGGGTTTCTTTGACGTGCCGGTCGATCACTTGTACGCGGCCCCGGTGCTCAATGACCACTTCGTGAAAATGGCAATCCCGCCTGAGGAGTTGGTGATCGCAAGTCCAGACGAAGGGAGCATCAAGCGGGCACTGGGACATGCCAAGCGGCTCGGCGGCACGGTCGCGATTGTCGACAAACGCCGCACGAGTGCCGACACCACGATTCAAGAA
The DNA here is from genome assembly GCA_041743635.1 of Bythopirellula sp. Lineage (GTDB taxonomy): Bacteria > Planctomycetota > Planctomycetia > Pirellulales > Lacipirellulaceae > Bythopirellula. The sequence goes on along the minus strand of JBGTMM010000363.1, from coordinate 2,578 downwards.
AACGTGATCGGTGGGCCGGTTGACGGTAAAATCGTGCTGATGTTTGACGACATGATCAGTACGGCTGGATCGATCAGCGGTGCCGCACGGGTACTCCATGCCCGCGGCGCCAAGGAAATTCACGTCGCCACGACCCACGCGGTCTTGTGCGGCCCAGCGGTGGAGCGCTTGGCCGCCGCGAATTTGAAAAGCATCATCTGCACCGACTCGATCCCGCTCAAGCCCGACCAAATCCTGCCGCAAATGAAAGTGCTGAGCGTCGCCCCACTCTTGGGTGAGGCGATCAAACGCATTCATCGCAATGAGTCGATCAGCCGGCTGTTTTATTAAATTGTTATCCACCTTTTCACCAGGAGAAACACTCATGCAGCGCCACATTTCATTCGTTGCCGTACTGCCGTTACTGCTGATGTTGATCGTCTTCGCGACCGCGAGTCTCGGCAATCCTCAACAGGCTCTCGCCGTACCCAGTTTAATGGGCGATGTTGACGCCGATGGCGATCTCGATGCCAACGACGCCAATCTGCTCACCGCGGAAATTGCGGCGGGAACCAATGATTTCTTCTTCGATGTCAATGATGATGGCGTGGTCGACTCCCTCGATCTCGATCTCTTTTTCGTCGAGTACTCCACGTTCAGTGGCGTGCCGCTCGCAACGGCTCTCGTCGACGTCAACTTCGACACCTTGAACACATCGGCCGACTACGACATTATTATCAATAATCTCTCGCTGCCATTGACGGCCTTCACGGCGGGGAATCTGTTCATGGATGGCTTGATTGATGCAGCAGACGTTGGTCTCTATCTGAGTCGCGGAGGAGTCGTCCCCGAACCGGCAACCTTATGGTTAGTGCTGTGGACCGCGTTGATACCGCTGCGAAATCGGCGTTCCGAATCAGCGCGCGGTGGGCGCGCGGCCAAAAACTAACGGCTGACCTTGACCCCCCAAACTGATATAATCAGCAACGCGTCAGAATAGGCGCGGTTCCTTGGTAATTCGGTTGAAGCAGGGCTGGTAATGCTTTGAGACGGTTTGACCAAACTAAGAAAAAATCACACATATTTTTCTGCCAAACCACACCATCTAGTGGCGATGACCTTGCTAGTCACCACCGGTAGATATTTTCCGTACCCGTGGCACCTACGCAAAAGCGGCTCGGGCCGAGTGATGACGAAAATTTGGATTTCCATCACGGCCGAAAAGAGGGGCTTGAATTCTGGCCAAGCCATGCTTCTGGCACGGAGCGTTGGAATTGGTTGCCGGTGGCCAAACTCCGGGTTTTCATGGGGTTGAATTTCTCCCCAAATCGGCGATAATCATGGGCTTCCGCCTGTCTCCCGGTTCTTCGCTGGCGGTGTGGCTACATCAATCTCGTGCTTAAACAGGCGCGCGATCAATAAATTATTGGTATCGAGTTCGGAGAGTTTTGTCATGTCGGAAGTTTTAGAAGTCGCCAAGCGCGAGTTGCACGGAAAGCTCAATAACGGTCGCCTGCGTAGATCGGGCAAGCTCCCCGCGGTCTTGTATGGCCACGGCAAGGAATCGATCAGTTTGACATTAACCGTTGATGGACTCCAAGCCACGATGCGCCACGGTGCCAAGGTGGTGGAACTCAAGGGTGCCGCCGATGGGCAGGCCCTCTTGCACAATGTTCAATGGGACACATTCCAGCAACATGTTTTGCACGTCGACCTGCTGCGGGTCGATGCCAAGGACCGCGTGAAGCTGGAAGTTGACTTGTTGCTCCGCGGCGAGGCCCCGGGCGAGCACGAGGGTGGCGTGGTCGAGCATTTGGTCCATTACCTGGAAATTGAAACCGACCCCGGTCACATCCCCGACCATCTGCATGTGAGCGTTAATCACCTGCACTTGGGGGGATTGCTCAAGATCAAGGACATTATCGACCTTCCCGAAGGGGCCAAGATTTTCGGTGATCCTGACATGGTGCTCGTGCAATGCGTCGAGCCGACCGATCTTCCGGACGAAGAACTTGCGGAAGGTGCCGAGCCGGAAGTGATTGGCCGCAAGGCTGATGACGAGGAGGAAGCGGCCGAGTAGTGTTAGGTCTCTCGTCACTGTGCTTGAAGATTAGGACGGTGAAGTAGGGAGGCGCGCGGTTGGATGAAATTAATTGTTGGCCTGGGGAACCCCGGGAAAAAATACGATCAAACGCGGCACAACATAGGTTTTGAAGTCATCCAGGCTTTGGCGAAAGCCTGTGCCACTGCTCCTGGACGACTAAAGTTTGAAGGACAAATACAAGAAGGTCTCATAGGCACCGAAAAAATCTTGCTCTTAATGCCCTACACGTTCATGAATTTGAGCGGACGGAGCGTGAAACAAGCGCTTGATTTTTATAAAATTGCCGAGAGCGACTTATTGGTGGTTTGCGACGATTTTCACCTGCCGTTGGGGACCTTGCGGCTGCGGGCGAGCGGTTCTGACGGGGGGCAAAAAGGGCTCGCCGACACGGTGCGACAATTGGCTACCGACCAATTTGCCCGGTTGCGAATCGGGATCGGTCCGGTGCCCGAACAGTGGGATCCGGCTGACTTTGTGTTGGGCAAATTTGGTTCC
>JBGTMM010000362.1:0-2370 GCA_041743635.1 Bythopirellula sp. | reverse complement strand
GAGTCGCAGCAAGTGTGGCTGGTCGACCAGCGGCAGGGGCTTTCCCAGCCGATGCGGCGGATTCATCCGGCGGGATTGTTCGAGGTAATTTGCAATCCTGAAGTGTATGACCGTGAGTTAGGGCATACCTATCAGTTTTGCAGCGTGAATCAGGCGGGCGAACAAACAACGATGCACGATCCTTATTCCTTCCCCCCGTTGCTCACCGATTACGACCTGCATTTATTGGGCGAGGGTCGTCATTGGGACAGTTACCGCCGACTCGGCGCCCATCGACGCGAGATTCACGGCATTCAGGGGATCAACTTCGCCGTCTGGGCTCCCAACGCCGAGAGCGTGAGCTTGATCGGCAACTTCAACGGTTGGGACCGTCGTCAACACGCGATGCGGAAACATATTCCCGGCGGCATCTGGGAATTGTTTATTCCCGGCATGGCCATGGGCACGCTTTACAAGTTTTCGGTGAAAGCGCGGGGTGGGAACGTCGTCGAGAAATGCGACCCCTATGGCTTTGCCGCGGAGGTGCCGCCGCTCACGGCCAACATTGTGGCGGACGTCGATTCCTACCAGTGGGGCGATTTTGATTGGATGCGGGAACGGCCACCGCGCAATGCGCTGACCGCGCCGATGTCGATTTACGAAGTGCATTTGGGCAGTTGGAATCGCAATCACGATGGCGGCAGCGAATGGCTCAACTACCGTGATTTGGCACATCGTTTGGCGGCCTACTGCCAGCGGATGGGTTTCACGCACATCGAATTGATGCCGATCAGCGAACACCCCTTTACCGGAAGTTGGGGTTATCAAACGGTCGGCTACTACGCCGCCACGAGCCGCTATGGTTCGCCGGAAGATTTTCAATATTTTGTGGATCATTTGCACCAGCACAACATTGGCGTGCTGATCGACTGGGTGCCGGCTCACTTCCCCAAAGATAGCCATGGCCTCGATTATTTCGATGGCACGGCGCTGTATGAACATGCCGATCCCCGTCAGGGCGAGCATCCCGACTGGGGCACGAAGATTTTCAATTACGGTCGCAACGAAGTTCGGAACTTTCTCACCTCGAACGCGCTCTTTTGGCTCGACAAGTATCATATCGACGGCCTGCGGGTCGATGCGGTGGCGTCGATGTTGTACCTCGATTACAGCCGCGACGAAGGGGATTGGATTCCCAATCAGTATGGTGGTCGGGAAAACCTCGACGCGATCCATTTCATCAAGGAATTCAACGAACAGGTTCATCTGCAATATCCGGGCGTGTTGACCGTCGCCGAGGAATCGACGGCGTGGGGCGGCGTGTCGCGGCCCACTTACTTGGGCGGGCTTGGCTTCAGCATCAAGTGGAACATGGGGTGGATGAACGACACGCTGCGCTACTTCCGGCACGAACCGATCCATCGCGGTTATCATCACGATGAACTGACGTTCTCGCTGATTTACGCCTTTACCGAAAACTTTCTGCTGCCGTTCTCCCACGATGAAGTGGTGCATGGCAAGGGTTCGCTGTTGGATCAGATGCCCGGCGATCTATGGCAGCGGTTCGCCAATTTGCGGCTGCTGTATGGTTATCAGTGGACGCATCCCGGCAAGAAACTCACTTTCATGGGGGGAGACATCGCCCAATGGAACGAATGGAATTACGACGGCGACTTGCAGTGGGACCTATTGCAATGGGAAAGCCATCAGGGCATTCAACGATTGATGGCGGACCTTAATCGGCTGTACACCAGCGAGCCCGCGCTGCATCAGCTAGATTTCGAGCATCATGGCTTCGAGTGGGTTGATTGCCACAATCACCATGACAGCGTGCTGGTGTATTTGCGGCGTGGCACGAACGCGAGTGATTTTGTGCTCGTGGCGTGCAACTTCACGCCGGTGGTGCGGCAGAATTATCGCATCGGCGTCCCCGAGGGGGGTTGGTATCAAGAGATTCTCAACACCGATTCGCAATTCTACGGCGGCAGCAACGTGGGCAATTACCCCGGCCTCGCCGCCGAAAACAGCGAAAGCCACGGCCGGCCCTGCTCGCTGGTGATGACCCTGCCGCCACTGTCGGTGGTGGTGTTCAAGCCGCAGCGATAGGCGCGCTCGACGAATCGGTCTTGTGGAAGTTTAACCTTGCCATGCTAAAATGAACGCAAGGAGATTTCGCTATGACACTTACCTTGCATTTGACACCAGAAATTGAAGCAAAACTGCGGGAAGAATCCGCGCGATCAGGAAAAAGTCCCGAGGAGCTAGCTCTCAACGCGCTGGAGCAAAATTTTCCGGACGAAGAGGGCTCTCGGCTTTCCGCGGAAGAATTGACTAAACAGTTTCATGATTGGGTCAATAGTCATCGCTCGCGAAACCCAAATGTCGACGATT
>JBGTMM010000361.1:0-3005 GCA_041743635.1 Bythopirellula sp. | reverse complement strand
CTAACACATTTTGATAGTCGAGCATAAGGGTTCCTCCGGTTTCAATTATCGTCTCGAAGTGCTTGCTGATCAAGGACAATCAGTTGATCACGCCTCGCCAACCATCTGCTCAAATTCCGTTTCGCTGATGATCGTCACGCCGAGTTCCGTGGCCTTGTCGAGTTTGCTCCCCGCGTTTTCGCCGGCCACCAGGAAGTCGGTGTTCTTTGAAACGCTTCCCGCCGCGCGGCCACCGAGGCGCTCAACGAGTGCATGAATCTCGTCGCGAGTGTATTTTTCCAATTTGCCCGTGACCACAACCGTCTTGCCCAAGAAGATTTGATTTTCAGCCGGGGCACTTTCTGCGTGGAGACTTTTCATGTCGATGCCAGCCTTAGCCAGACTTTTAATCGTCGCCGTCCCGTAGTCGCTGTGCAGGAAGCGATGCACGCTCGCGGCGATGGTGGGGCCGATCTCGTTAATCTCACTGAGATTCTCTTCGGTGGCTTTTTGTAATGCTTCCATCGTCCGAAATTCATCGGCCAGAATTGTCGCGACGCGCGTGCCGACGTGACGAATGGTCAGCGCGTTGAGCAATCTCGCCAAGCCACGCGATTTGCTTTCTTGGAGCGCATCCACCACATTTTGCGCCGACTTTTCCCCCATCCGCTCCAGGTCGGCGAGTTGTTCGACTGAGAGTTCGTAGAGATCGGCAAACTCTTTCACTAGTCCCGTCGAGACCAGTTGATCGACCAGTTTGTCGCCCAAGCCTTCGATATCCATGGCCGAGCGGCTGGCGAAATACCGCAGGCGTTCGCGGAGCTGGGCCGGGCAGGTGAGATTGGGACAGCGGATATACACGCCCCCTTCGTCTTTTTCCAAAACCATGCCGCACTCGGGGCATTTCGTGGGGAATTTGAACGGCTTCGCGCCGTCGGGCCGTAAATGCGTTTCCACGCGGACAATATGCGGAATCACCTTCCCCGCCTTTTCCACGATGACCGTGTCCCCGACGCGAATGTCCTTGCGCTCAATTTCCTCGGCATTATGCAAACTCGCCCTGCTGACAGTGGTGTTGGCCAGTTCCACCGGTTCGAGTTCCGCGACCGGCGTGATCGTGCCCGTCTTGCCCACTTGCACGCGGATTTCGTTGATCTTGGTCGCCGCTTCGTATTTCTCGAATTTGTAGGCGATCAACCACCGGGGACTCTTGCTGGTTGCCCCCAAGCGCTCGCGTTGCTCAAAATTGTTGACCTTGAGCACGAGTCCATCCACCTCGAATTCCAACTCATGCAGTCGCTCAATGAGATTTTCGCAATGCGTGATCGCGGATTCTAAATCAGGAAAAACTTCGACGTGCGGCGTGACCGGCAAACCCCACTCGCCGAGTTGCTGGAGAAACACCATATGGGTCTTGGCTGTGAGGCCGTCGACCTTGCCGACACCGTGACTAAACAGCCGCAGGCGTCGCTGCGCGCAAATTCGCGGATCGAGCAGCTTGATGCTTCCCGCGGTGGTGTTGCGTGTGTTGGCGTAGGCTTCCAGCCCCTGTTCTTGCCGATCGACATTAAGCCGAGTGAGTTCGGCGTTGGTCATGTAGATTTCGCCGCGGACTTCCACCAAAGGTGGCAAATTCTTGCCTTTTAGTCGCAAGGGAACATCAACCAACGTGCGGACATTGTGCGTAACATCATCCCCGGTGGTGCCATCTCCGCGTGTCACCCCGCGGACAAGCTCGCCCTTTTCATAAATGAGCGACATCGCCACGCCGTCGATTTTGAGTTCCACGACCCACTCTATTTTCTCCCCGGTAAGCAGCTTGGCGGTCCGCTGGCCGTACTTGCGCAGCTCGGCCAGGCTGTACGTGTTGTCGATCGACATCATCGGCACGAGATGCCGCGCTGGCGTTAGATATTCGACCGGCCGACCGCCGACACGCTGCGTGGGGCTATCCACCGTGGACAACTCAGGGTGGTCCGCTTCAAGCTTTTTAAGCCGCTCGATCAAGTGGTCGTAGGCGAGATCGGTAATCGTCGGCTTCGCATCGACGTAATACCGTTCATCATGCTCGCGGATTTGGGCGCGCAGCTTTTCGATCTCAGTCTCTGGCTTGCTCATAATTGCAGACCGCTAAACCGGGTAGCACCGACACGTAGTCCGCAGAAAGTATTGCTAACATGAAAACGCGACCGGACACGTGTCGGTGTGCGCAGCACAAGAGGTTTTTCAACGTAACGCCTAATACCTCTTGTCGCAAGCGACACCGACACTCGACTGTTCATGTCGTAGGGTACACAATCTTCGCACCAGTCGAGTGTCGATGCCACCCGGAGTCAATCAATCTTCCAGGCCGCATTCGGGAACAACTGTGACTTGCTTTCCGGTGGCCGAGTTGGGAATGAGACACAAAAACTTGAGCGGCGAGTCACTTGTGTTCTTGAATTGATGCACGTCGTCGGGGGCAACGAATACCACGTCCCCTTGGTTCAAGGGAAGCTCTTTGTCGCCATCGACGATCACGCCGCTGCCCGAGACAACATAGATTTCATGTTCGTAGGCGTGAAAATGCCGGGGCGTGTGTCCACCGGGGGCGACCTCAAACTGCCGCATCACAAAGTTGGGGGCCTGCTCTTCGTTCCCCACCAAGATTTGAACCTGGCAGCCGGCAGCGCCCTCCATCTCGACGGGTTTTTGCAGGACATCGCTCGCGCGCTTTAATTTCATCAGATCAATCCTCACTATTGTTATTGCGTCTTGGTGTGGCGCCTGTCCACCAACTATCGGTGCCAATCGCCCCGACCGTGAGCACTCCGAGGGCCGCCAGTTCCCACAGCACGACGCGGGTGCCATGCTCATTAAGCCAAACAAACAACGGATGTCGGGCCTGCTCGCGCGCTTCGGGGTTCGTGGCATTGACTTCCATAAACGCCATGAAGCCGTAAGCAAACACGGTCACCACGAACGCCATCCCCACGGGAATGAGCAGCGTGTAGAACGGGTTTTTCCATTTTTTGAAAGACATGCCA
>JBGTMM010000360.1:0-5937 GCA_041743635.1 Bythopirellula sp. | reverse complement strand
AGGAGAAGAAAGAGGAAGAAGCTCCCGCCAAGGGGAAGGCTGCCAAGGGCGCCGCCCCCGCCAAGGGTGGGGCCGCCGCCAAGGGTGGAGCCACTAAGGCAGCGCCTGCCAAAGAAGCCCCCAAGAAAAAGAAGTAAGCTCGCGGCTCAGCGCGTCAAAAAATAATCAGGCCGGCGATGAAACGATTTTCTCGCCGGCCTGTTGTTTTTTGCCCGATCACTAATTTTTTTCACTTTATCTGGCCACTGGTCAAGTCTTCGTACAAATCCTTGAGATGATCCTTGAGATCGTCAAAACTCTCGCCCTGAGTCCAATAATCGGGATACTCCTGGAGATACCCGAGCCAGAACTCACCGTCTTGCCAATGAACGAATTTTAAGGTGTTCATGCAAATTCTCCTTTGGAAAGTCCAAGCTCGCTACTCCTTAATGATATCACGCACGGTCAGGCCGCCGGGGATCATGGGGAGCACGTGTTCCTGGTAGGGGACTTCCACGTCGAGCACATAGGGGCCGTCGTGAGCGATCATCTCGCGCAACGCGGCTTCGTAATCCCCTTTCTCCTTCACGTAGGCCGCCCCGCAGCCGTAACCTTGGGCGATCTTCACGAAGTCGGGATACCGCTCCTTGGGTCCCAGGCCGTCACCTTTGCCGGTCGCTTCGGGACTGTCGATCGGCCCGAGAAACGTGTGCGCGCGGTTCCCCTGCATGAAGCGATCTTCCCACTGCATCACCATGCCCAAGTGTTGGTTGTTCAACAGTAAAACCTTCACGGGCAGTTTCTCGCAGAAGCAGGTGGCCAGCTCTTGGATATTCATCTGGAAGCTGCCGTCGCCGTCGATGTCGATGACCAATCGGCCTGGATTCGCCGCTTGGGCACCCATTGCCGCGGGGAGGCCGAAGCCCATCGTCCCGAGGCCGCTGCTGCAGAGCCAACGCCGCGGCTCCTCAAACTTGTAGAACTGGGCGGCCCACATCTGGTGCTGACCAACGCCCACCGAAATGATGGGGTCAAGATCGCGGGTCATTTCCCACAATTTATGAATCGCCGATTGCTGCAAAATGCCGGCATAGGACTTATCGAACTTGAACGGCTCCTCGGCTTTCCATTGCTTGCATTGGGCGAGCCAGTCGGAAATATCTTCGGGAGCCTCGACGATTTTGTTCAATTCATCGAGAGTAAACTTCACGTCGCTGCATACCGGGATGTGCGCGACTTTGTTTTTGTTGATTTCCGAAGCGTCGATGTCGACATGGATAATCTTGCCGTGCTTACAGAACTCTGCCACTTTGCCGGTTACGCGGTCGTCGAACCGCACACCCAGGGCGATGAGCAAATCAGCCCCCTCCACCGCGTAGTTCGCGTACACGCTGCCGTGCATGCCGAGCATGTCGAGCGACAGTGCGTCGGTCGACGGATAAATGCCCAAGCCCATCACGGTGGTGGTAATCGGAATGCCGGTCTTTTTCACCAACAGTCGCAGGGCATCACTGGCCTCGGCCGTCACAATACCGCCACCGGCGTAGATAATCGGTCGCTTGGCCCGCTTGATCGCCGCAGCAATTTGGTTGATCTGCTCCGGCTTGGCCCGGGGATTCTCAAACTTGTAGCCGGGCAGATTGAGCGACTGCTCATAATCGGGAACGCACATCGAAAGTTGCACGTTCTTGGGAATATCGATCAGCACGGGACCGGGCCGCCCCGTGGTCGCAATGACAAAAGCCTCGCGGACGATGCGAGCCAAATCGTTCACCTCGGTCACCAAATAGTGGTGTTTGGTGATGCCACGGCAAACTTCGACGATCGGCGTTTCTTGAAACGCATCCGTGCCAATCACGCTGGTGGGCACTTGCCCGGTAATGGCCAACAGCGGAATGCTATCGAGCTTGGCGTCGGCGATGGCGGTGACGAGATTCGTCGCGCCGGGACCGCTGGTGGCCATGCACACACCCACTTTGCCGGTACTGCGGGCGACGCCCTGAGCGGCAAACGCGCCGCCCTGTTCGTGCCGGGGCAGAATCGTGCGGAGCTTGTCGCTAAACCGCGTGAGCGCCTGGTGCAGCGGCATGCTCGCCCCGCCGGGATAAGCAAATATCTGATCGACCCCTAAGTTGACCAACGATTGGACGAGGATATCGGCTCCGCTCACGAGATCCGTCTTGGTCGGGGATTTCTTTTGCTTTTCCACGGTAACCACAATGCACCTCACACAAACAAGTACAAAGAAACTCAGGCAAAGAAACTCAGGTAGTTGCCAATCCCTTGAGGACGGGCGAATACTCGAACCCTTTATCTTAAACCGACTTGCGGCCCGAAACAAGAAACTCTGTTGACTCGCCACAAGTAAGACGATATCTTACCAATATGAAAACTACCGTTTCGTCCAAAGGCCAAATTGTGATTCCCGCCGAAATTCGGGAACAAGATCACATTATCCCTGGCCAGCAGTTCGACGTTCAGCGAATCCAATCTGGTGAATATCTCTTAAAGAAAATTCCAGCCCCTGGTACGAAAGACGTGGTTGATTGGCTATTGGAATGTCCACACAAAGGTTGGTTCAATCCCGTTGCTCTGGAATCTGAGTCAACAGACTCGCTCATTGACGGAATAAAGACCCTCTTCGACTCGAAAGAATAGTTGTAGAATTTTGCCGTGATATATCTCGTTGATACAAATGTTATTAGCGAGCTCATTAAACCAACTCCTAACCGAAGAGCGGTCAGTTGGGCTTTACAGAATAAATCTGTCATTGTTCTTAGTCCCATAGTACTCGCCGAGGTTCGCGTCGGAATTCTCTTACTTCCACGAGGCAAAAGGCGAGACGAGCTCATGGAGTGGTATGTCAGGGACGTGCAGCAAGTCAAAACAGTGGATATTGATGCTCATCTGCTTGGGAATGGGCTGACTTGATGGCAGAATTGAATCGCAAAGGCAGGACCATGCCGTTCAAGGATAGCCTCATTGCGGCATCAGCACGACAGCATGATTTGACTATCGCTACTCGAAATGTGGACGATTTTCGCTATGCAGGCGTTCGGGTGGTGAATCCCTTTACTGGCAATTGAAGCTACGGGCAATTGAAGCTACGGGCAATTGGAGTGACTCACCCGCCGACTCGCTTGGGGATCGTGAACGAGTACAGCACCACAACTGCCCCTCCACCCATCAGGCTCCAGGGGGCCCATTCCGGCGGCACCACTTCAGTCTGCTCGAAGAATGCCTTTTGACCCTCGGAGGGCTGCTTGAGCACCGCCTTTTCCACGGCCAGCGCTTCGACCCCCAGCAAACATGTGTAAGCACCAAGTGCTAAGAACAGCGAGCGAAACATTGCCTGATTTCCTTTACTTCAATGACCGAAACGCCAAACCCTCTTCGTTGGGTATCGTCCTGGATAAAGAACCACTCGAGAAAAATGGCTCAAGCAGCACCGCCCAGTCGCCGACACGCTGCGGTTCGCTACGGTTATGACGGCTCGCCGTACCTCTCGCCTTGCCCTGATGTTAGGATATCAACATGGCGACGGCTGCCCGATCCTTCTTCCGCATTCGCTATCGCACGGCCATCTTGTTGTTGGCACTGGCGATGATCGTCTGGAGCGGATTTTCTTACTGGTCGGAATACAGTGAAAATTCCGCGCGACGTGCACGGGAGTTACTTGCTCCACCTTCGGGAACTTATTGCAGCATCGTTTTAAGTGCCGTCGATCTGGGCCTCACGGGAATGCCACCACGCGCGACCGAACTTAATGGCACAGCCACCTACATACGCGGCAAGATCGTTGAGCAAAGCGATCACTGGTTCGTTGTGCAGGTTTCATATCCAAACACACCAGACAAACAAGTTTGGATCCCTAGGGAGCGTGTGTTGCTGATTGAATTTGATCAATAGCTTTTCAGCCAATCCTCTATAATTGTGGCAACGAGGGAAATTTCTATCGCGTTTCGGAATTCTCCGCTCGTGCTTGTTGTTCTACGTCGGGTTCGGTGACCACCATCGAGCCGATCATCATTTCATCCCACGATTGATCGCCCCAGCGAATTTCCTTGGTCGGATCGGGATTCACCAGATTATCGGCTGAATTATCGTAGTAAGCATCGCACCGCATGACCGTGCCCTCGGGAATGCGTTTGATTTTCGAGAACACATAGCCGTTTTGCCAGTTGAAATCGTAGCGTGGCACATCGAGCAAAACTTCCTCCTTGCCGTCGGGATAGGTGGCCGTAAAGCGGAACGCTTTCCCGCGGAGGTGCATGTGGGGGATCAACGCGTGTAGCATTAAGTCCTCGTCGAAGCGGTAGCCCGCTGGCACATGGTAATTGGCATCCCCCGGCGGAATACTGAAACGGGGGTTGACGGCGACTTCGTACATGATTTCCTTCTTCACTTTGTCCGCGTCGGCGTAAACCAAGCCGACTTCGGTTTGGTCGGTCTGAATACTGCCATTGGGTGTGTAGTGCATTTGGAACACCAGCTTGGCACCCTTGGGAATGAATCGTGCATATCCCTCCGGCCATTGTGCGGGGGGCATGCCAGGGGCATAGGTTGAGATGGAATTCCTGAGCGGATCTCCCGGCTGGAAATCACGCTCAGCCGGAATAAAAAACGCAATCGCGTGATGCACAACCGCATAGTTGCTCGGCCGGACTTCCGCGGCCGCGACCCATGTGTCTTCTTTAATCCCGGGATCAATCACCACGTAGACATAGGGGACGGTCCCCTTGGGTGGCACGGTAAACACCTTGTCCATCTTGTAGATTTTCTCCGGCCGCGGAATCTGCCAACCTACCGCAAATTGACGCGGCGGAGGCAACTTCTCGGCATCCCCCTCGGGCATGCCGTTCTCCACCCATTGTCGGAAAGTTTTTTTGTCCTCGTCGCTCATCCGCGCATCGTTGGCAAAATGACCGAACTCGGGACTGGCATGCCAAGGAGGCATTCGGCCATCGTCGATGACTTCGAGCATCGTCTCGGCCCAAGCCGAAGTTTCTTCGTAGCTCGTGAGAGCAAACGGCGCGACCTGACCCTCACGGTGACAGCGGACGCAATGCTGCTGCATGAGCCGCGAGATGTGTTCGGTGTAGGTGATATCGCCTGTGGGGTCCTTTTTCTCGGTTCGACCAATAAAGCACCCCACTGCGTCGGTTACGGGAACTAATACCGCATTGCCGGCGAGCAAATCCTCGAGTGCATTCACCAAGTCGTTCTTTTTGACCTCGGTACGGCTGTAGCCGACGCCGAATTGATCGTCGATGCGGCCGCTGTAGCGAATCTGACGATCCTTATCGAGCACGTAAACTGTTGGAGTCCGCTTGGCAGCGAATTGGTCGGCTACCTTGTGCGCAGAATCTTTCAAGAGCGGAAACTCGATTTTGTGCTGCGTGGCATAATGGGCCATCTCGCGCAGCGTGTCTTGCCGGTTGGAATTGATGCCGACAAACTGCACGCCATCGCCTGCATATTCTTGGGCCATGTCGGCGAGCCGGCTGCCGTAAAGCTTAGCCAATGGGCACTCGGTCCCCAGAAAAGCGATGACCACCAACTCTTTGTCTTGCCAATCGCTGAGCTTGTGCTCGGCACCGAGATAATCTTGCAGCGCGAAGTCGGCAATCGTAGGCTCCGCCGCAGATAGGTCCACGAAACTTATCACCAACAGAAGTGTTTTCCAGAAAAATCTCATCGCCGGTTCTCCATCCCGAGAAGCGCGGAGCAAGCTCCGCGGCTAAATGGTTACACGATTATTGTCGGGGAATTGAGCCGCGGCTGCAACCATATTGGCGAGATGCCGCTCTACCCCCGTTCCCGTTTGCCGTTTACAATTCGCTCACTGGAATGATGCCCACAGTCGTCGAGGCCAGCACGGCGGCTGCTCGTGAGCTGCACTCCCTGGCCGACCAACTTGAGCGACACAGCGGCTTCGCCGACGTGCTAGCGAGCCTC
>JBGTMM010000359.1:0-6536 GCA_041743635.1 Bythopirellula sp. | reverse complement strand
TGCGGAAATCAATTTGATGGGGACGCTCAATCTGCTCAAATGTTGTGCGGACAGTGGCGTGCGAAAAATCATTTACGCCTCTTCCATGGCCGTCTACGACGATTGCCATTCACCGCGGCCGATTGCTGAGAACTACACGCTAGAACCCCAATCCCCCTACGGCATCTCGAAGCTGGCGGGAGAAAAATATTGCCTGCAGTTCTGCCGAACCAACAATCTCCAATGCCGGGTGCTGCGATACTTCAACACCTACGGCCCGGGGCAGACTTTCACGCCTTACGTGGGCGTCATCACGATCTTCACCAATGCCCTGTTGCGGGGCGAGGCACCCACGATTTTTGGCGACGGCCAGCAGCGGCGGGATTTTGTCCATGTGAGCGACATCGTGCAGGCCAATCTTTGTGCTTTGAAATCAGAAGTCGCGTCAGGCGTTTACAACGTCGGCACGGGAGTGGCGACTTCGGTGAACGAAATCGCGGCCCTGTTGTGCGAACGGATCAATCCCCAATTGCAACCGAACTATGCCCCCGCTCAACCCGGCGAGCTGCGGAACTCGATCGCCGACCTTACACGCAGCAAGCAGGAATTGGGCTACCAACCACGAGTGGCCCTCGCTGATCGTATCGGCGAAGTGATTGACTCCTGCCGCCAGAAGATGCAGGCGGCGACATGATTGCGAAGAGGGCATCTTGATTGTGAAGGCTTAGTAAGCGCCGCGGCGCCAGACCACGCACCAAGCGGTAAGAACCAAAACCTTCAGGTCCAACCACACCGAGCGCGTCGCGACATATTCGATGTCATGTTCGTTCTTTTGGCGCACGGAGAGCTCGCTCCGTCCGCGGATCGCCCACAGGCAGGTGATACCCGGCTTCACGGTGAATTTGCGCATTTCTTCCGCCGAGTAGTAGGGCAAGATGTCCACAATCTCGGGCCGGGGCCCCACCAGCCGACATTCTCCCGTGAGCACGTGCCAGAAGTTGACGATTTCGTCGAGGCTCGTCTTGCGCAAGAATTTGCCCACGCGCGTCACGCGCGGGTCGTCGTCGAGGTTGTGGTAGATGTTCTGAAACTCATGTTCGCTGATGTTGTAATTCCACCAATAAAGTTCGGGGTACAACTCCAACGCATCGTGACGCATTGTGCGAAATTTCACGAAGCGAAACGGGCGCGGCACCCAATACAATTGATCGGGTTGAAAACCACCTGCGGGGGGCTCAAGGTCGGTCCGTTGGAGCAAGTCTTGGCCCAATGTCGGCATACTTTGCGCGGCACGCTCGTGGTGAAAGAACACGGGGCCTTTGGAATCGAGCTTGATCGCAATCGCCTCGACCAGCAAAATAGGCGAACCCGCAATCAACGCCAGGGCAGCGAAGCAACGTTCAAAGACTACGTAAGTGGCTTCGACCAGACGCTCAACAAGTGACAGGCGCGGGCCAACAGCCACGGGAATCGCCTTCAACTTGGGCGGAATCTTAGCGGAATGACTTTGGTCGACGCGGGCACGAGCCAACCGCTCTACGCGACGACCCTGCTCAAGAATCGGCGATGTGTCGACCGCCGGGTGGAGGTCGGTAGCAGCTTCGATCTTCATGTTGAAAAATTAAATGCCGCCGACTGTGAAGAAAAGGCCCAACCACTATTAGAATCCCGCTTGGCCAGGAAGTCAACAAATTGCCGAAATTAAGAAGTGCCGCCGAAGACAAATTCAACCACGAATCAGCATGAATAGCACGAATAAATTCATTAGTGTGATTCGTTAGATTCGTGGTTTGTCAAATCCTGGAGTGATTTCCTTTTCTCGCAAGCGAAATCACGGTGCCGGGGGCGCTTGAGCTTGGGGCTGAATTCCTTCCATGGTCGACAACACTTGGAAGACCTCGGGGAGCGTTTTCAAGTTGATCTGGGGCATGATGATGCCCCCGTTGAAATTCTGCTCGTGATAGTCGGCCAAGCCCCCCATGGTGTATTTGGCACTCAGATATTTCACGGGCTGTATGTGCCCCTGGGCATCACGCATCACCTGGGCCTTGTTGATGTCCACGATTTCAACAATGATCGTGCCATCGTGACCTCGGTTTTTCTTCGAGGACGATCCCGAAGGGGTGATCAACAAGTACAGTTTTCCCTGGTCGCGGACAAGCGACGAACCCGTGAACGCGGCGTAGCCAAAGTCTTTGGCGTCGTCACCGTTGGTGAGCGCGCCGACATATTCCCACGACTCGCCGTGATCGCGCGAAGCCAACAGGATGATCTTGCGGTTGAGCCAATCTCCCAGGCTCGAATCCGTCGTGCAGATATCAGCGCACATGTAGAGCATGCCCTCGTGGGCAATGACGCCAGGTTCCATGAGGAAGAGCACCTTGTCCAGGTTGGGCAGCAGTCGTTTGATGTCGATCTTCGCGCCGACGCTTTCACTACCAATCAGCCGGATCTCTTCCGACCAAGGGCCTTCCGGGCGCGAGGCGTAGCGGTAGGCGATCCAACCTTGCTCGAAGAGTCGGTGTTTGTCTTCATACGGCGGTTTCACGAAATACTTGTGCCAAAAGAGCTTCCACTCTCGACCCCGATCCCCGGGATCGTACGCGAGGGTGGGCGTTTCATTCCGCCAGAGGCCAGTGATGGTTTTTCCATTGATTTCAACCGTCGCCTCTTCCACGGGATTGATGACGCTCACATGCTGCCAACTCGCGCCATGATCAACCGATTTCGCGAGATGCGTCGAAACTCGTGAGGGGATTTCAACGATCGAGTAGACCAACCAACCGACGCCGTCGTCGCCATATTCCACCGTGACGTCGAAGCGGCCGTTCTTGACCTGATCGCCGGTTAATTTGAGAGGCTGATAGCTGTCAAACGCGTTGGTGGGTAGGCTCATGTGCTGCTGAGCGGTCGTGCAGCCTCCCAACCAGCCCACCAGGGCCAAACTGGCCACGTATTTTCGTAGGTCACGCAGCAATGAGTCGCAATAATCATGCATGGCAAACTTCCAGATCGATTCCGAGGGAATGTCGACGGTCGCTAACTGCCTTTGGCTCACCAGCCGCCAAGGGGGCGTCCTGATTTTAGACTTTGGGCTCCCGTACGACGAGAGGTAACCGCGGGTCGGGGGTTTTAGTGGCTAATCTCGCCAGTTAAAATGGATGATTAGCTACAAACCAGGGAATGCGGCGTTTTTCTTCCCACTCTCCGCCGCTAGCTGGCGTGTTCATTCTTTCGGGTCAATGCCCTGTGATCGAACCTCAGAATCCTGTGATGGAACATCAAAGCTCCGTGATCGAACAACGGTCCGCTACCCCACCGCTCGTGGCCATGGTCACGGCCACCTACAACCGCTGTGGGGACATAGTTTCGCTGCTGTCGCAGATAGCATCGCTAAATTATCCACTCGACCGTATCTGTGTGATCGTGGTCGACAATGGATCGACCGACGATACCGTTCGACGAGTGCGATCAGAATTTCCCGCGGTGCACGTGGTAGAAAACTCACGGAACCTCGGAACGGCGGTGGGGTTCAACGTCGGTTTGAAACAAGCGCTCAATTCCCAACCTCGTCCAAAGTATGTCTGGCTTTTGGACAGCGATGTTCTCTTGGAGCCGGCAACCCTGGCTCCCTTGATCGATGCGATGGAGCAAGACTCACGGATCGGCATCGTGGGCTCGGCGGTTTACGATCCTCGGCAACGAGATCGCTTGGTCGCGGCGGGTCTGCGGATCGAGGGGAATTCAGATAAAATCTCGTTCGTGATTCCAACCCCCGCTGAAACACAGGACTTGATCGACGTCGATTTAATAGCCGCTTGCTCCTTGCTGGTGCGCAGCGAGACATGCCTCGAAGTGGGTTTGTGGGATGAGCAATTGAAACTCTATTGGGGGGATACTGATTGGTGCGCACGTTTTGTCAACGTAGGCTATCGCGTGATGTGTCAGCGGGAGTCGCGGGTGTGGCACCGCGATTGGACCGACGTGGATCGAGGTTTTTTTACGCCGGTTTACCTGCACGACCATGTTCGCGGAGCGCTGCTGTTTGCCGTTCGGCACGCTTCCCGAGGTTCGCTTACCAGCGCCCGCCGCTTGATTCTCAAGTGCTTTCTCCGCGCTGCGCTGGAACAACTCACGATGCGATTGGCGTTTGCCCGTGGGTATGAATGGGCGATCAAGGATTTTTTGGCCGCATCGTTCACCCAGCGGGATTTTGAGACGATTGTCGGCTATCCCGTGCTGCCGAATGTTTCAACCGTGGCCGAGGAAATCGGGCGATGCTTTCCTCACTCGCAGCACCTGACAATCACCGGCACTTGCGATTCGCAAATAAAAACGGAACTACGGGATATACTTGATAAAAAGTTTGCCAACGTGATCTGGAGTGACCAAGCTCCGCTGCGTGGCAAATCACCTTCCAGCGGTGAGTGGATCGGTCAGTTGTTTCAACTCGGGTTGGGAATTTTGAAACTGCCGTTTCGCAAGGATTTGCTGGTCACTGGCCTGTCGCGGCCGCGGCTCACCAACTTAGTCGCCGCCAGATATACGGTTTTCTTGGATTCACAAGGTCGCGGTTTGGTTTATCGCAATCGCGTCCTGGCCGGTTTGTGGCAACTGTTCGCAACTTTGATACGCGGATTCTGGACTGCGTATGTTGTCCTGCCGCGTGCCGTTCGTAATTCTCCTCCTTTGCAAGAAGCGATTCACGCAGTTGACTTGCCTCCGCATTCCCAGCTAACAGAATCCGCTGCCGCAGCGCCTGAATCCGATCAAGTTTACGTAGCCCGGTAAGAGCGATGTCCCCCTTCGTCAGCATCGAAATCAGCACCTACAACCGCAAGGATATCCTCAGAGAGGTCCTGGATCGGCTCGCGGAGCAGACCTATCCGATGAGCGACTTCGAGGTGGTGATCTCAGACGACGGTTCCTCGGATGGGCTGATCGAGCTCGTGAAACAATTGGCCGACAAACTCCCCTATCACTTGCAAATTCTGCGGAACGAACGCAAAGGGGTTGGCCACAATCACAATGCGGGGATCAAAGCTTGTCGCGGTGAACTGGTGGTGATGCTCGCCGCCGATATTCTGGCGGAACCCCAACTGCTGGCGGAATTCGTCGCCGCGCATCAAGCCGATCCCGACCCCGCGCTGTTCGTCGCGGGCCAGATTCGGCAAGCGCCCCCGGTCGTCGATACCGTTTTTCAGCGGGCGTTTGACGTGTTGGTGGACAAGCTCTTCGACGACCAGCTCAAGGGCTTGCACGTGCCGCACTTCTGGGTCAGCAACATTTCCTTCAAGAAGCAATTTATGCTGGAGCACGGCATGTTCCGCGAGTGGCTTTATGCCGCCGGGGAAGACATCGAACTAGGGTACCGGCTCCGCAGCGCCGGCATGAAGCTCGTCAAGAATCCCCGCGCGATTGGATACCATTACCATGAGGTGACGCCCGAGAGCATCGCACTGCGGTCTTATTCCACGGGTTACTATCGCTATTTGCTGACGGAGAGCATTTCCGATCCTGAGTTTTTGCAGAAGGTGGGAAAATCGCCGGACCAATCAAAACGCTCGGTCGCCTCACGATTAAAAGGGCTGGTCCGCCGGTGCGTGGAGAATCGCGTCACTGTGCGGTGGCTGGTGATGCCGCTGATTCACATGGCTGAACGTGTGCATCGTCTCGCGCCCCTGGTGCCGCTGCTCACTCAGCGAATGTCGGCGTATTACATCCATCGTGGGGCGCGGGATCAAGAACAGAACATTCCCTTCGATCCCTTTCAGGCCAAAATTTATCCCACCGACCCTGGCTGATTCCGCGCCGATTTTCCCGAGAATCGCGCCGCCGAGAGCAATCCCATCGCCAGCATGACGGCAGTCAGCGGGCAACGGATCGCAAAAGCCGTTATGCCCGAGCCGTCTTCGATGCCAAACATCCGCGCGAGCAGTAGGATCGCCAAACCGATCACTCCGGCAACGACGAGGGGCGCAATCCATTCCCAGTTCACGGTCCTCAGATGAAAATAGGCTTTTAACTGGATGGTCCGCAACACGGCCAAAATCACGTTCGTGATGAGCGTGGTGACGGCGGCCCCCATGATTCCGTACTGGGGGATCAACCAGAGATTGAAGAGGATCGTGCTCGCAATGCCAATCACTGCGTTGAACATCTCCAGGCGTTGATGTCCCGTCACGAGCAACACGTAGGGGGCTAGCCCCGTGCAGCTTCGGACAAGATTCGCTGCCAACAGGACCAAGAGCGTGGAGGCGGCAACGCCGAATTGATCCCCCAACAGCAGAAGCAAATCGGTTCGATTGACCGCGATCATAACGAACAAAAACGCCGCCAAATAGTTGATGGATTTTGCGGCCGTCTGATAAACCTGTTCCAATTCGGCTTGCCGGCCTTCCTTAATCAGCACCGGGTAGAGGTGCACCGTTCCCGCGGCGAACGCATGGATCACAAGAATCAGGGTGTTGGCATATTGCAGCGAGCCACGGTACAAGCCGGCCTCGTCGGAGGTGCCCAGCACGCCGATCATCACGTAGACGGTCGCACCCATCACC
>JBGTMM010000358.1:0-1971 GCA_041743635.1 Bythopirellula sp. | reverse complement strand
CGCACCCCGACGGGAAGACGATCAAGGCGATCCCTGTAAGGACGGGAATGGGGGTCCTGGCTGTGATAACCCATGCCGGGCGTGCGACAAAATTCTTCACTAGCGGCAGCCAACCTCGGTTTTTCGCTTCGTCATGCCTAGGAGCCTAGATACGAACCAAGCTTGGTTAAGCTGCCAGGGGGAGGCAATCGTTGGAGGCAGCCTTGGTATTGAGCCGGTGTTTCCAGAATTGCTCCAAGCGCCGGCTGCTGTGGATGCAGCGCAATGCCAGAATGTTTTCGGCGCCTGGCTTCGACCAGAACATCCCTGACTGCTTGCAGCGTCCGCCAATGACGGTTTTGCAACCCGCTTCTACGACGCCCGAACCGATGAAATACCCGGCCTCGCGGAAGGTGCCATACTGCATCCGGCTGACATTGGTGATGAAATAGTGCAGGGCTTTCTCGACCGCCACCGCGCAAGGGGTGCCAGCGCATTCCTTGCGAGTTTCTTTGATAAGCGCTTCGATCTTGTCCTTTAATAGCCGTTTAGCCCAACGGCGGAGTCGGCGCTTGTAGTCGGGGTGATCCTTACCGAGCAATGCCTCCAACACCAAACCGGCATGTTCCATGGCGTGGAAGAAATCGACGATCTGCACACAGCCCTTGAAGTTCTGCTTGCCCATGTTTTCCAAGCCGTTGGCTCCATCGATGAGCAGCACGATCTGTTTGGCGGTGGCCATCCCTCGCCGGAGGCCTTCCTGTCGCAACAATGGGCCGAACGCATCGATCGACTTGAAGCTGGAAACGTAGGTGGTCGACTCCCAATCGCGCACCGGCCGGCCTTTTTCGTCGACCTTGTGCTGTGTGAAGACGCATCCCAAATAAACCTGGCGGGTTTTGGCTTTGCCGTCGGCTTGTTTGCCCCTGCGTCCGCGCAACTCCTGTGGAACCATTGGCACGCCCGTACCATCCCCGCTCAGATAAATCACGGGCGCGTCGCAGCGCTCGCATTCGCTGGGCTGTGCGGACCGTTCCTGCCATTGCTGTGCGGCCGTCCCGACGCGCTGAACCACTCGCTGAATCTGACGGGCCGAAACGCAAATCCCCCCGGTTTGTTCCAAGTGCCGTTCGGCTTTGAGGTAGGTGGCCTCGTCGGCACCCTCCAAGCAGAGTAGTTTGGCCAGCGCCGGCGTGTAGCACACTTCCAATCCGAGCGCCGCGTCCGCCGGATAATGGCCCTGCTGCTTGCCCGGATGATAGTAGTAATCACGGTTCAGTGAGAAATGCCCGAAAATCCCCTGGGCATTGATGATCTCTCGGCCCTTGCGCTCTTCGCCAGGCTTGGCTTGGTAAGCAGCGTCGATCCGGTCGACAGCTTGCTGGAGCATCCAGCCCACCAACTCATTGGCCGTCTTGAATACCGCAGTGCGTACGAGAATCTCCAGTTGGGCCACGGCCACCCCCGTGGGCTGAGCGGCCTGGAAGCGGGCCATCACTTGCTGGATTTCCTGGTCTTGGGCCAGGAGGATTTCCGGCGAAGGTTGTAGGTCTTTTTTTTTTGAATGCGCAGCCAGTTCGGCACGCGTTTGATCGATGACGGCCTGAGCATACTGTTGGGTGAGATTCTGGAACTTCTCATAGCCGTCCAGAGCGCCTTGCACCGCGTCGGCCTGATCGCGAGAGACATGACGGGAGACATTCTTGCCATTCTCCCAAGCTTGAAGCTTGTAATGCGGCCCCTCCGGACCTTGGGACATGACGGTCAGTTTGCCGCGTTCCATGCGTTTGATTTGAGCGACTTGTTGGAAGAAGTGGGTCGAGTTCATGGCATAATATCTAGTATTATAGATAATACGTCACGAAAAATCTCAGCAATCAACTCACTTCTCAGATTTTTGTCTCACACCCACTCGAGGAAAAAAAGGAAAACCACTTGTACTACAATGATGAAACTTCGCGCCATTCCGGCCAGATTTTCGAGCGCGCGTCT
>JBGTMM010000357.1:0-3240 GCA_041743635.1 Bythopirellula sp. | reverse complement strand
ACGCAATGACGCTTGCCGTCAGGCGGACGTGTGAGAAGTGTGTCGCATCTCACTCGTCGGGGGTGTATCGAGGCGGTGACAGGCGTCCGTGCCTACCAACCGCTTCGGGATCGACCATTGCAAACCAGTATTGGCAAGCTAGTCGATCCTCCACGTGTCTTCGTTGTTTTGATGTTCCCTCGTCCCGTTGTTCATTCGTCGTGGGGGGAGAATAAGGCCGCCTCAGCATACGGTCAAGGTCGGTTTTGAATCTCATGAAAAACTTTTTGAGTCATTGCTGTTGTTGATGAATGTAAGCGTGAAACAATTTGTTTTACGCTGAATTCTCATACTCTACGATTTGTGCCGATGTGCGTGTGTTGTCACCAAATAGCTGGTGACAGCACTCTTACCAGTATTTCAGCAATGGGGCCGCTAGCATTAGGCCGCTTGCTTCATGGCCTCGCTAGGCGCGCTCAGTTGTTGATGAGCGAACGCAATCCACGCACAAATTTCCGCGGTCGTGGGTTTGGCTTTTACTGCAATCCATGAATTTGATTCGACGGAGCGCCACAGGGCTTCGACCTTCGCAATCAGTTCCGTGGGGGTGCTCCGCGCAAGTCGTTCGGGGCAAGCGATTCCGACAGCCGCCAAAATACGCGCCGCATCGGTGGGAAGTTGAGGAACCGCCACTAACAACCGTGCTTCGCGTTGCCAAGCGGCGATCGTTTCCGCGGAAAATTGCCGGTCTGCAGCCGCTTGCGGCTTAGCGGCCAAAAGCTCCGCGACGGTCCGCACGCCCACGGTAGCAAGTCGCCCCGCCGCCCGCGGCCCCAGCCCCAACACGTCGCACGCATTGCTTTGCCAAGTCCAAATCACCATGGGGCGGGATGATAGGAAACCAGAGAAACCGCGCGAAGGGCGATGTTAGCCGGCAGCGTTCCGCTGCCGAGCCCGGCGACTCGTCGAGTCGCGGCTAATTTAGCGGATATGATGCCTACTGTTCGCTATCACTCACCAGACGATCTACTTCCGCCCAAAAAGTCGTGAGATCGAGAACCAATTCGCTGAGTCTCGGAGATGGGTAACGATTATCGTTTTGCGGCTGTACCTCAAAACGGCCAGCGCGATTGATGAGAAAATCGAAATGGCGACTCTCGCCGTCGACGATCCAGTACTCAGCTACGCCAAACTCGGCATAAAGATTGAGTTTATCAACGCGATCGCGTCGGGGATTTTCGGAGAGAATCTCGATGATCAAATCCGGGGGACCCATCACATGTCGCTTGACAATGTTGCGCCGCTCTTTGGCAACGTAAATTAGATCGGGTTGCGGTATGGAATGATCCGCCAATTCGACATCCATGGGGGCGGCACAACCCTTGCCGCCACCCTTTCTGGCTGCTCCAAGAATGAATTCCGTCAGCAAGGCAGAAATAGCCTGATGCAAATAATTCGGCGAAGGGGACATGACAAGATTTCCCTGGATGAGTTCGACGGGTTCCCCTTCGGGCAATTCCCAGTAGTCGGCCGCACGGTACGGCCCCAGCGTCGAAGGCGGGGAAAAACCGGTGAGAGTCTCGAATTGTGGCGTGACGGTGCTCATGGTGACATTATAGCTTCCCTGGTGCGAAAATTGCCAGCGCTGTGCCAGGCGTTGCCTTACGGCTACCCTCCGCGTTCCCAGCGACTCTGCGTGAAAAAACCCCTACCGCACCACCGGGGCAAAGCGGTCTTGCAGCGCTTCGACTTCCATTTCTTCTTCGCGTAAGGTTTCCATCGCGGCGATGGCCGCGGTGGCCGCTTCGATAGTGGTGAGGCAAGGCACGCCGGCCTGCACGGCGGCGGCGCGGATTTTTCCCTCATCAGTGCGGGCACCCTTGCCACGCGGAGTGTTCATCACCAGGGCCACTTCGCCGTTGGCGAGAAAATCCAAGAGATTGGGATGCCCTTCACGAATCTTTTTCACTTCCCGGGAAGCAATTCCCGCGGCGGCCAGCACCTGGGCCGTCCCTTCGGTCGCCAGCAGCGAATATCCCATGTCGCACAATCGGCGCGCGAGCTCAATCACTTGAGGCTTGCCGCGATCTGCGACGCTAACAAACACATTTCCCTCGGTGGGGAGTACCGTCCCGGCGGCGAGTTGGCTCTTGGCAAAAGCCATGCTGAACCGCGGGCTGATGCCCATCACCTCGCCGGTGGAACGCATCTCGGGACCGAGCACGATATCTACCCCCGCGAACTTAATGAACGGCAACACGCTTTCTTTCACCGAAACATGACTCGGCACGGGATCTTCGGTGATCCCCTGCTCGGCAAGCGAAACGCCCGCCATCACCTTCGCTGCAATCCGAGCCACCGGCATCCCGGTCGCCTTCGCCACGAACGGCACGGTACGACTCGCGCGGGGGTTCACTTCGATGACGTAAATCACGGGAAGTTGCAAGGCGCTAGGCGCTAGGCGCGAGTCAGAATTTTGATCTAGCGCCCGATGACTAGCGTCTAGCGTCTCTTCCCATCTCACCGCATATTGCACATTCATCAGACCGACGACTTTGAGTTCGAGCGCCAACGCAACCGTCGCCGCGCGGATTTCTTTCACCACCGGGCCAGGCAAACTGTACGGCGGGATCGCGCAGGCCGAGTCGCCCGAGTGGATACCCGCTTCTTCGATGTGCTCCATGATGCCGGGGACGATCACGTCGCGCCCATCGCAGATCGCGTCGACGTCCACCTCGGTCGCTCCTTCCAGGAAGCGATCCAAGAGCACCGGCTGACCTTGAGCAACAACAAACGCCTCGGCGGTAAATTTTTCGAGCTGCTGCTGGTCGTAGCAAATTTCCATCGCCCGACCACCGAGCACAAAGCTGGGCCGTACCAAGAGCGGATAGCCAATCTTCGCAGCCACGCGGCGAGCCTGATCCATCGTGCGGGCGATGCCGTTGGCAGGTTGCCTCAAATTCAACCGCTCTAAAAGCTGTTGAAACTTCTCGCGATCTTCGGCCGCTTCGATGGCCTCAACACTCGTGCCGATGATCGGCACGCCGGCGGATTTTAGCGCACGGGCCAAGTTGAGCGGCGTCTGGCCGCCGAACTGCACGATCACCCCATCGGGCTCGATGCGGTCGCAAATGTTGAGCACGTCCTCCACGGTGAGCGGCTCGAAGAACAACAGATCGCTCGTGTCGTAGTCGGTGCTCACCGTCTCGGGATTCGAATTGACCATCACCGATTCGATCCCCAACTCGCGCATGGCGAAAC
>JBGTMM010000356.1:0-3028 GCA_041743635.1 Bythopirellula sp. | reverse complement strand
TTCCCTACAGAATGAATTTCCGGACGGTCTCAAATAGCTGAAAGCAAGGCTGCTCGATAACGGTATTTCGGACAATACCCAAAAACTAACAAAGAATGTTGATCTCATGAACAAAGTTTCGCCCATCCAGTCCAAACTACTGAGCAAAATTAACGAACGACTTGTCTTGAGAATGATTTCAAGACAACGGGCCTTCGACGCGGGCCGAGGTGTCGAAGAGGATTGGCATCACTTTTCCCACGGTCGCCAAGGCTGTTTCTTCCTTACTGGACTCACAGCTTTTGGAAGAAATTGAAGAAGGCTCAACGGGCCCCGGCCGACCCGCCAAACTGCTGCGGCTGGCCTGTGAAAATTCTCAAGTCATCGGCGTCACGCTGAGCGGCTCGGAATGCACGGTCGCCTCCGCGGGAATGAACGGCATTATTCATAAAGACAGCGCGCTCAGTTTTCCCACCCCCACGACTTACGACTCACTGTTGATTAACGTCACTCGCCATGTAAAAAAGCTCATGCCGCCCAATGGCAAATCAACGCTGATCGTGGGAGTGAGTGTCCCCGCGATGGTTGACTATCAAGAGCAACGCGCAATCCTGTCGGCCAACTTGCCGCTCATCAATGGCAAGTCGTTTGGCAGAGACCTCGAGGCCTTGTTGGGTCTTGTGTGCTTGATTCTGCACGACACTCAAGCGCTTTCGCTGTCGGAGCGTCTGCATGGTGATGGCGAGTCCGTCACGAATTTTGCCATGCTCGATCTCTGCGGGGGCGTTGGCTTGTGCTTGATGGTCGATGGCCAGTTCCTGACAGGCGACAGCGGATTTGCGGGAGAGTTGGGTCACATCCCTATTGTCCCGAACGGAGACGTTTGCCATTGCGGTAAAAAAGGTTGCTTGGAAACCGTGGCCAGTGAGTGGGCGTTGGAAGCGAGAATTTCTCTGCTCATGAGACGCCCCGTTAAAATCAATGAAATCTTGGAAATGGCTCAGGCGGGTAATAAACAAGTGTTGGTTGAGCTGGAAAAGATGTGCGATTATTTGGCACTGGGCGTGACCCACGTCGTCAACATTCTCAATCCAGGCACGTTCTACATTCACGGCCGAATTTTCCAAGCACTTCCTCAATTGCTCGACTCATTGGTGGCAAAGACGAAGCAATATGCGTTGGAACCCTCCTTCGCTGCATGTCAGTTCGTCCAGGCCCGCGGTGGCGTGCTCGATGGCACGGTTGCGAGCGTGGTCAACTTTCTCACCGATTCTTTAGTGCCCGATCTTGACGGCTATGTTCGCTTTGCCGGGAATGCCATGAATAAGCCGCTCACCACGCGTTAGACCGAATCATGTTGAAATCATCGCAGCTAACTAGAGATTGGTGAGATGAAGAATTTGCCCGCGAATGACGCGAATGGGCGCGAATCGTTGACTAATCTTATTCGCGCTGATTCGCGTCATTCGCGGGCAATCTTATTTTAAATTGAGAAGGTTATGGGTCGATTAATAACTATAATGGCTAAGGCTGCGTATTTAGCCAATCTGGTTTGTAAAAAAGCTCCATCGAACATCCGATTTGCTGATGCGACGATAATACGTGCAGTGACGGGTCCGTCGATCGTTCGGACCAAAAGACCAATGCTTAGCCTTTTCATCCTGGCGTATGTTTTGATCGTATGTTATGGAGTCCATGCCGCGCCGGCATCGCTCGCGGCAGACAATCGCTCATTGTCCATCGTTTGGAATCTGCTTCAAAATGACACGACCACTTCCCCGGGTCCCTTCACTTCTGAGTTAGTCGTGACGAACAACGGGCAGCGGATCCTGGGCCAGCAAGGGTGGCAGCTTTACTTTAACTTCTGCCGCAAGATTCTGCCTGAAAGTAAGACGGACAACTTTCGCATTGTTCATGTCAATGGTGATTTGTTTCGACTGGAACCGCTGAGCGATTTTTTTCCGTTTCGTCCGGGCACCAGTCGGACGTTTCGCTTTCAGACGGAGTCGTCGCTCATCAAAGAGACCGACGCCCCTAGCGGATTTTTTCTGGTCATTACCGACGAAGTACGGCAGGAAAAGGTTGTGGAGCCGTTGGGCGAACCAACGGTGGGGCCGATCAACAGCAAACTGCAAACAATGCGCGCCCGCGACGACCAAGTCACGGTGCCCACTCCCATTTCGCGTTATCAAGAGAATCTCGAACTTTTGCCAGCCAGCGATCAGGTCTTCGAACGGATTATTCCGACCCCGGTGCTAAGCAAGTCGCTCCCCGGCACAACCTTGATCGACCATAACACGGTAATCATCGCTCCTGCGGAACTAAAGCAAGAAGCGGCCTACCTCGCGCATGCTCTGGAGGCCTTGCTAGGCCACAAACTCGCGACGCATGATGAAAAGCCCGCCTCAGCCAACATCGCCATCACCCTCGGCATTCAAGACATTCAGGTTGCTGGCCAATCAAAGACTTCTGGCGATCATGCGTATCGGCTCACCATTCACGAAGACCAGGACATCGCCATTGTGGGGACCGATCCCACCGGGGTGTTCTACGGTATCCAGAGTTTGCGCGCGTGGCTGCCTATCGAAACTTATCGGCAGGCTGAGGACAAGATCGCCATTACTGCCGTCGAAATCGAGGATGCGCCACGGTTCGGATACCGCGGCATGCACCTGGATGTCGCCAGAAATTTTCAATCAGTGAGTTCCGTCAAAAAGCTCTTGGAGTTGATGGCCTTCTACAAGCTTAACAAATTCCACTTTCATCTCACGGATGATGAAGGCTGGCGTTTGGCGATACGGGACCTGCCCGAGTTGACCGAGATTGGCGGGAAGCGCGCGTATACTGGCGAAGAAGATCAGGCCTTGCTGCCGTCGTTTGGTTCCGGGTCCGATGCTGAAGCGGCCGAGTCTCATGGCAGCGGCTTTTATTCGCGCGAAGACTTTATCGATATCTTGCGGTACGCGGCGGAGCGGCATATCGAGGTGATCCCCGAAATCGATCTGCCAGGGCATTCTCGAGCCGCGATCCGAGCGATGGACGTTCGTCG
>JBGTMM010000355.1:0-7199 GCA_041743635.1 Bythopirellula sp. | reverse complement strand
GCTGAAAGTCGCTTTATTTTTGCGTCGGCTCAGCGTTGGGCCTCCAAAGCCCCGGTAATTTTGACTCGCTTTTCAGTGCATATGGTGTCCTATGGATTTTTGCAGTGTTCCCGCTTATCCACGCTTGTCGATGAGCGAGGTAACCACTTTTCGCTGGTCGTTCGAACAGGATGTTTTCAACTATGTGGCCGCGGGCTACGAATCCATCGGAGTTTGGCGGCAAAAGCTCGCTGATTTCGGTGAAGAAGCTGGCATCGACCTTTTGGCGGACAGTGGGCTCCGGGTTTCCCATCTTTTGTGGGCGGGGGGTTTTACCGGCAGTGACGGGCGGACTTGCAGCGAAGCCATCGATGACGCATGCCAAGCGATCCGACTTGCCGGTGCCATGAACGCGGGCTGCTTGATCGTTTATCCCGGTGGTCGCAACAACCACATTTACCGCCATGCCGAGCGGCTGTTTCGTGTCGCCCTTGATAGTTTGCTCTCATTGGCCGAGGCGGCCGATGTGACGCTAGCCATCGAGCCGATGCACCCCGCCTGTGCCCGCGATTGGACTTTTTTGACGGATATCGAGTCGACGATCGCCCTGATCGAGAATATCAACTCGCCCAACCTCAAATTGGTCTTCGACACCTACCACTTTGGCCACGACCGTGCCATTCTTTCGAATCTGCGCGAAGTCGTGCCCCATATGGCCCTGGTGCAGTTGGGGGATCGTCGCGTTCCCCACGGTGTCGACCAACAGCGCTGCCCGCTGGGAGACGGCACCGTGCCTTTGCGAAAAACTCTCGTTGAACTCCGCGAGGCTGGGTATAATGGCGATTTCGACATTGAGCTCTCGGGTGCTGGTTTCGAGGCGGGCGGCTATCATCGGTTGCTCGCTGATTGCCGCCAACGCGTCGAAGCGATGACGCCCGTTTTGAGCAAGTCGACCACTTAAGCACGGCCTGCATTGCCTTATCAACGCAATGTTGCCGGCTCCCGGTTTTTTGCCATGTCGCGCTCGCTCGTCATCAACTCGCACATCGTCATCCCCAGCGCTGAACTTGTGATGTCGTTCGCGCGCAGCTCCGGTCCCGGCGGACAGAACGTCAACAAGGTGAATAGCAAGGCGATTCTTCGCTGGAACCTCCGCGCCTCATCCTCACTTCCACCGGAAGTGAAAGTCCGCTTTGAAGCCTGCTTTCCCACGCGTATCAACCAAGCGGGTGAAGTAATGCTGTCGAGCGACAAGTACCGTGATCAGCCGCGTAACTTGGCAGATTGTTACGAGAAACTCCGGCAGCTCGTGCAGGCGGCGGTTGTTGTCCCCCGAAGACGGGGCAAGACACGTCCCACACGTGGGTCGATTGAGAACCGATTAGCTGGCAAGCGACACAACTCGGAGCAAAAAAAGCAGCGCCAGTTTCGTTCTTCTAACGAGACATAATCGTATTTTCCGCCAGTTCTGGATTTTTAGGAACTGCCGGCATGATTCTTGCATAAAAAATCCGAGCGCAACGGCTTATTGCCACTTTTCAACTTCATCATACGTATTAGAATTCTGATTCTGTAAAGTCGAATACTCATCTTTAAGATCGAAACGCTGAAATCCGCACGATCGATGTCGACAGCGATGGAAAAGGTTTTCTCATCTGCCAATGAATGGAGGATGCTCAAATGCAAGCTATCGATGCAAAAACCCAGGCGAGCGCGGCTTGTTTGGAACATGAAATTCTCAACCACGTCAAACAAGCGCTGCGCGTGACGTTGGGGTGGAAAGTGCCTTCCGAGGGCATTTCCCGAAAGCTTTCGAGCGTGCAATTCACGCTTAAATCCTTCCAGCGCCACCTCGAGCGATTGATGAACATCGAAGAACAAGACGGCTACATGGCCTTTGTCGGAGAAATCAAGCCAAATATGCATTTTCGCGTTGATCGACTGCAACACGACCATGGTCGATTTCGCCACGCGATGCATGCCTTGCTTCCCAAAGTCGATACGCTGAGCGAGTACAACGAAGAAGAGATTGAAACGGTCTGCGAGGAGATCTATGCCTTGCTGGAATGCATCGATCTCCACGACAAGGAAGAAATTGCCCTCTTGCAAGACTCGATGTGGTTGGATGAAGGCGGGGAAGGATAATCTCTGGCCCTGCGGAGATTGCTTCCTGCACGACTTTTTTGTGTCAAACATTCGCCACGAGAGATCCCTTGGGGTAGAATTCAGCGGTCAATTCGTTACCCGCTTGAAATTTAGTCCAAATTTTTCACACATGGCACGACGTACTCAACATCTCGACAATTACTTCACTGATTGGCCCTTTATGCCCGGCCAAGTGTTGGTGCGTGAAGTAAAAGGTTCCGATGGGCGGCTCGTGTTGCAGATGCGCGTTGACATGGGCATTGTCCAGATGGAAGAATCTGGTCGTCCCGATGGCTACAAGCCCGAGGGTTTTGAAACCTTTTACGACTACCTCTTGTCGCTGTCATTTGCCGATGGTCCGGAGTTTCAACTCGATGGCCAGCGCTGCGGCGAGATCGACCGGGAGTTTTATCAGTTTTACCATCGCCGTGTGTGTTGGCTCACCCTTAACCGTTATGCCGAGGCGATCACCGACGCCGAGCACACGCTCTCCTTGATGGATTTTAGCGCGGCCTATGCCTCGGATGCCCAATGGGTCATGATGCACGAGCAGTATCGGCCGTTCGTCATGTTCCACCGTATTCAAGCTTTGGCTCTGGTGGAACTCGAAAAGTCGAACCCTCGTGGTGCAGTGGAAGCTGTAGAGGCCGGGCTTACCTCGCTGCGAAAGCTATTTGTTTCGCAGGATGCCTTGGAGCATTATGAGGAAGACACGTTTGTCGAAAAGCTCCGCGAGATGCGCGACTCGATTGCCAAGCATTATGAAATCGGTCCCCCGCTCGCTGAGCAACTTGCCCAAGCGATTGCCGCCGAGCAGTATGAGTTGGCAGCCAAGCTACGTGACCGCATCGATCTCGGGCCGCAGCAATAACGCCGCTTGCGGCTTAGCGGATCCCTCCCGCACGGCCGCTAAGCCGCCAGCGGCTTTTTACAAGGCTCTCCACCTAAGCTTTCAAGTTCTCCTGGAGTGCTTTTCAGCTAGCGTTTCAACAAAATGCCTGAAAATCGGCAGTTGTGCGAGTTGGCGATTTTCCCCGCACCCTTGGCACGCCTTGTGCGTACAATCGGCGTGTGTCAAGCGACACCATCTTTTCTCACCGGAACGGAAGCTCATCTACTAACGCAGGGAGTGTGTGTCATGTTGGTCCTCACCAGAAAGCAAAGCGAAACGATTCAGATTGGCGATTCCATCACCATTACCGTCTTGCGCATGAAGGGCAAGGGCGTGCGATTGGGCATTCAAGCGCCGCACGATTTGAACGTCATTCGTGGCGAATTGGCATTTGAGCAAGCTGGCGATCATTCGTTGGTTGCCCAAGACGATGGCACCGAAGCGGCGGCAAATGCCGGCAGGCCAAAGGTGCAGGCTCGCAATTTCCGCAAGGATTCGTGGCCCAAGAAATCGGCACAACCGGCTGAATCGACCGCCAACTGTGCCGCCGCTGCTTGGAGTATTTGAGCGTGCTAACGGGCTAACACGGCGGCGGGCTCCTGAGCGATTTCAACGAGATCGTATTGTGTGGGGCCAGTGGTTGCAGGAATCGCGAAATAATCGGGATTCGAATGAGCATTTTGCAGCGGAGTCGCCACTTGGAGAATTTGACCGCTACCGTAACCGCGCAGTTCGGCGACTTGCTGCAATAAGATTCGGCGTACTTCAAGGATACTTTGAGGATGGCGATGCACCATGCTATGATCGGCCGTGACGACGATTTGCGATTCGGCGGCATCCAGTTTAGCGCTTTCCAAAGTGACCACACCATCGCCTTTGCCGCTGGAAAATAACTTCACAAAGCCCTTGTCGGGAATCTCGCCGACGATATTGTTGTATTTGACCCACGAGCCGTGATGCGCGGCGAGCAGCACCGGCAGCAGCGGCGAACTAGGAGCCAGCGAGTCGATGCTGGTGTCGACGTCGAGCGGAGTGTTGGGCAGAAAGAAATTGGGGTTTTTGGCGATTAATTGAGGTTTGCCCTGCATGAGTTTAACCGTGACGCGGATCAGCTTGCGTCCCAACCAACGCGTGGTGTCGTTGGCAAATTCACTGCCGCGATGAGGCGTGCCAATGGTAATTACGCGGCGCACCGATGGATTCGGATCGAAGAAAAACGTCTGCTCGAGCCCCTCGCGCAGCTCCTCTTCGGCCGCAAGTTCCGCAAAGGGTTTATCGCTGAGCGTTGCCCAGAATTCGTTGCCGCTGTCGACGGTTTGCAATTTCGATACCAGGCCCCCCATGCTATGACCCACTAGCACCGTTTGGTCGAGTGCGGGCATATTTCCTTGTGGGTCGAGCTTCTGCCGCATTTGCGCCAAATCTTCCCGCATCTGGGCGGCACTAAACCAGAACGGCTGGCCTGAAGGGTAAAGGTAGAACCAAAATTGATAGTTATCGCGAATCTGTGGATCACTCCGCAAATCGTTGAACATCTCCATCCACGTGACCGGACTCGACCATAAGCCGTGGACCATTACCACCGGAATTTTATCACTCTGGAACGGCTCGAGCATGTAGAGACCCAGTTCCTTGGCCACCTTCTCGGGTTGCAACAGCCCCAACGTCGAAAGTCGTGTGTCGTCGAGGGCGGGTTGACTGAGCGTGTGCGCAAGTGGCGTACTTAAATCAGTTTCCAACGGCACGACGCGATTTGCCACAGTGACGGTCGGTTGATTCAGCGGATCTTGCAGTTCGAGAACGGCCGATTGAACCTCGTTGTTCCCAGCTGTTTCCAGATTTACGCGTAAAAACGCGGTTACGGGAAATGATAAATCTTGCGGATAGAATTCTTCTCGGGGATCAATTCCTTCCCGCTTCTTTCGCACGGCGATCAGCGGCACGCCGAGGCCGAAGTTGTGGTAGTGATTCCTGAGGCCGTGAATTTCGTAGTCCGAAACGAACTCAAAATGGTCGATCTCTTCATTATGCCAGCCCTCGCTGTTGAGCCGAACTTCGATCTGGCAATCTTGTTTGGCGGTTTTGATGGTTTGTATCGTGCCGGGTTGCAACGTGTCGCGATCTTGCACGATTCGCAAACAGCCTTCCAGGGCCGCGTTGTAAAGATCGCACGCCCGGCGGAATTCGGGGTCGTAGGGATTGCAAGCAGCTCCGTAATTTGCATCGAACAAATAGCGGTACGAGAGCAACACCGCCGTCCCGTAAAGTTCCTGGGCTTGACTTTGCCGCAACGCGCGTTCGGCCTGCTTCCCCCCGACGTAGGCCAGTTCCGCCTGGGCGTAAACATGCTCGCGATTGGGGCTGCGCGCGTCGATCTCCCCCAGATCGGCCAGGAGCTTGTTGCGGTCCCCCTTTAACGAATCTTCGAGATTGTACCGCCGCAAGAGTTGGATGGTACGTTCGGTTGGCTTGGCGCCTTGTTTGGTCAATAGACCTAGCGACTGCGTGAGCGGATTCTTCGGAGTCGAGCGGAGAGCGACCCACTTGTTGGTGGAACTCGCGCAGCCGCTCACCGAGCATGCCAGCACCATGGCAATGCTTAGCATGCGCAACCGGTTTGCGTGAGTGCCGAATTTCAAGCGTGTTGGAATTGCCGATCGCCGCAACGCACGGTCCTTGCGCAATGTGGCTCAGAATAAAAAGAAGCGGCGGAGAGTAGAAGATTCGCTTACGCGGCGTCAAGTTCGGGCGGTGTGTACTCAACCAACCTTGCTAGCGACGCGACTTGTCGCGCTGAGAACAGTTAGCGCATTGTCTAGAGCCAGTTTCAATAACCGTGGGCTAGCGCCCAGCGGCTGATTAGAACAGCCGGAACGCGCTAGCGTCCGGTCCAAACGGTCCCGGCATGGTCGAGTTGCAGTTCACCTTCCTTCTTGGCAGCCTCACTCAAAATGGTTTCCATGGCAGCCGCTTGAGAATCCCTCATGACGACGGTGTCAGTCGTGGCCTGCGTCAAAACCCCTTCGTCCAGGACGTCTCCCGCATCTCCTGCCTCGAAAAGCTCTCCACGGAGAATCCGCACGCTCTTGGGTGCACAAACGGCCAAAGTAACTCTGTTTCCGGCGACCCGGCGCACTTCGACGAAGATATCTTCGCCAATGTGAATGCGTTCGCCCATCTTGCGACTTAAAACGAGCATCCTTACATCCTCCTACTTAAAAACTGATGTGTCATCGGCGTGGATCTCTTGCGAAATGTGCCGAGCGCGTGTTGCGATGCGTGTAGTACGGCAACGCCTATGCCAAGGATGAGAAATAGTGTTAACGGGCAATTTGCTGGTCACGCAACTCATTACGTTTGAATGGGTTAGCGGCATTCGTCAGACGGAACCTGCCAGTTGCTATCTGGCCGAAAATAGTCGAAAATCCATCCCGCTTTGAGACGTTTGTCCGCAATCGGGACTGCGCTAGCAGTGAAGTCTCTGCACCAGGAAACTAGGGCTGCTCAACCTGGAGATCGTTTGATGGCTGAAGATCCGTTTGACGTTGATGTGGCCTGCTGTCGGTCACGACAAGGGCGATTGCTCGCTGAGATGGAACGGCTGGGACTCGAATGGGTCTTATTGACCCGTGGTGAAACCGTGCAATGGCTCACCGGCGCCTATGTTGGCCCGCTGTATTCCCCCGCGGCAGCCATGAATCGCCAAGGACACGTGACGTTGGTGCTTCCCGCGCGGAAAGCGAGTCTCACAGTCGCAGCGGATGATGTCTTGTCTTACGAAGAAAAATGGCATTCGACCCTTCGCGACGAACAGCGAATTGCTAGCAATGCCGTACTCCTCGGTGCCCTGCCCAAGCCGCTGGCACGGGTTGGTGGGGAATGGACCCACTTGGGACCAGACGTTTTGGCGGCATGTCATGGGGAAATCTCCAACATCGAACCGACAATCTTTCAATTGCGTCGCCGCAAGGATCCCGATGAGCTGCGGATGATGCTGCGGGCCAACGACGCTAATCGAGTGATGTACGCCTTGGCGCGGGAAATCGTCCGCCCCGGCGTGAACGAAATCGACGTGTATAACGCTTTGCACTCGGCGGCTGTCAGCGAACTTGGCGAGCCGCTCACTTACTTTGGCCAGGACTTTCGCAGCAACGCCCGCGGCGGTCCGCCCCGTGATCGCCGA
>JBGTMM010000354.1:0-1911 GCA_041743635.1 Bythopirellula sp. | reverse complement strand
AGCAGCGGAAAGAAGAGGGCCGGGCGCTCCGCGAGCAGAAGGAAAAATTGCAGATTGAAATCGATCGCCTCACCGCCGAAGGGGGGGCCATTTATCGCAGCATGCCGAACCTCACGCATCCCGAAGCACCGGTGGGTGGGGAAGATCACGCCCGGGAAATCCGTCGCGGCGGCCCCGAAGTGCGCAAGTTCAGTTTCCCCGTGCTCGATCATGTCGTGCTGGCCGAACAACACGATCTCATTGACTTTGAGGGGGGCGCACGGATCGCTGGCAATGGGTTTTATTTTTTGAAGAACGAAGCGGCGCTCTTGGAACTCGCGCTCCAACAATACGCGGTTCAGTTTTTGGTGGGAGAGGGTTTTGTCCCCACGATCACCCCCGACGTCGCCCGTGGTGAGATTCTGCAGGGGATCGGCTTCATTCCCCGTGGCCCCGAGACGCAGATTTATTCCGTCGAGAATTTCGACCTGAACCTGGTTGCCACCGCGGAAATTACGCTTGGCGGGTTGTATTCGGGGGAAGTCTTAGAAGCGGAAAAATTGCCGTTAAAGATGTGCGGCGTGAGCCATTGCTTCCGCACCGAGGCCGGGGCCGCCGGTCGGGCATCGCGGGGCTTGTATCGTGTGCATCAATTCACCAAGATCGAAATGTTCGCCTTCACGCTCCCCGAGCAGAGCGAAGCGATGCACCAACACTTCTGCGATCTGGAGTGCAAGATTTTCGACGGCCTGGGGATTCCCTACCGCGTGATCGACACGGCCACGGGCGATCTGGGTGGCCCCGCGTACCGCAAGTTCGACCTCGAAGCTTGGATGCCAGGCCGCGGCAACGTCGGCGAATACGGTGAAGTCACCAGCACCTCGAACTGCACCGACTACCAAGCCCGCCGCCTCAACATCCGCAGCAAAGTCAAGGGCGAAAAGGGCACCAACCTCGTCCACACCCTCAACGGCACGGCCATCGCGGTGAGCCGCGCGCTCATTGCGATTCTCGAAAACTACCAACAAGCGGATGGGTCGATTGTCATTCCCGAAGTACTGCGCAAGTGGGTGGGTAAGGGGCGGATCGGGAGTGCGGCAGAGTGAGTAGGGACTTCAGTAACGGTCCTTCTATCGTTAAATGTCAACCTAGCCGGACCAACACTTTGGTCCGAGAAACCCGGAGGCAAGTCTGCCTCCGGCTAGGCGTGCTCGACATTTGCTCTCGATGCTAAGGCGGCTAGCCAAAGCAATGCACCAGCGC
Source organism: Bythopirellula sp. (assembly GCA_041743635.1). Taxonomy (GTDB): domain Bacteria; phylum Planctomycetota; class Planctomycetia; order Pirellulales; family Lacipirellulaceae; genus Bythopirellula. The sequence continues at coordinate 669 of JBGTMM010000354.1, read as the reverse complement.
ATCGAACTACGCATTGTGCCCGATGAAACGCAGCGGGTGGCTGGCTAGTTTTACTGTCGTTATGAACACGTAACACGTCCGCATTCGCGCGACCGTCGACTATTCCCGGTTCATGACAAAACAATGCCGCTGCCGCAAATGCTGCGACCCACCGTCGCGAAACGTGTCGATCTTGTTGAATAAAACGTGCCTGACAGTATTTCAAATTCAAAAGGCCCTCTTGAGCGCCTGGAAAGGCATGGGCATTTCGAGGATACTGAGAACCGCGTTTTATTAGCATTGCTTCACAAAGATCAGAGCGACAATATGCCAAATCTTTTTCGCACCCTCGTGATTTTTCTGGCTGCTGTACCCTTGATGCCTCTGAGCGGGCAGGCCCAATCTGAGCAGGCCCAGCCTGCGCGGATCGCAGTCGAATCGCCCGATGGTCGCAATTCCATCGAATTGCTCGCTGCGGATGAAAACAAGAATCTCGTGCGATTCACGGTCAAACGCGATGGCCGCAACATCATTGATCCTTCGCCGCTGGGTCCCGTGCTGGCTGTGGGCGGACCGCTGAGTGAGGACGCCAAGATTGTGGATGTAAAAGAAGGAGAAGTTGACGAGAGTTTTAGCTTGCCTTGGGGCAAATCAAGCACCGTCGAAAATCACTGTTCGTTTGCCGTGGTC
>JBGTMM010000353.1:0-4912 GCA_041743635.1 Bythopirellula sp. | reverse complement strand
CTCAAAGGTCATCGCAGCACGCCGGAACTTTCTTTCACTGTGCGTTACAAAAAATGCTCGTGCGGAATCATGGTCACGGCAAGCCACAACCCTCCCAGTGACAATGCTGTGAAGGTGTATTGGTCGACGGGGGGGCAACTTTTGCCTCCGCACGATCAAGGCGTCATCAACGAGGTGATGTCGGTCGAAACGGTTGAGCGCGCAAATTTCGATGAAGCCGTCGCGGCTGGGAAAATCGAATTCTGCCAAGAAGAACTCGATCCCAAGTTCATTGACGCCGTGCTTAAACAAGCAACGCCCGGGCCGCGTGATCTCAAGGTTGTTTATTCGCCCCTGCATGGAGTCGGCGCGACGGCGGTGTGTCCGGTACTTGAACAGGCGGGATTCAAGGACGTGGAAGTCTTTGCATTGCACGCCAAGCCCGATGGCGATTTTCCGAACGTGCCGGGTAACGTGTCCAACCCCGAGAACCCGCAGGTCTTCGATGCGATTGTGTTGCACGCCCAACATGCCGGGGCTGATCTTGCGCTGGCGACCGATCCCGACTGCGATCGCATCGGTTGCTCGGCGCCGCTCACCATGGCGAAGAACGCCCCGTGGTATACGTTGACCGGAAATCAAATCGGCGCATTGCTGGCCGATCACGTGCTCGAAATCCGCAAAGCGCAGGGCACGCTGTCGCCGGAGCATTTTATCATCATCACGCTGGTGACCACTCAGCTCACACGGCGGATTGCCGACAGCTATGGCATCCGCACATTTGGCGATTTACTCGTTGGTTTCAAGTGGATCGCTGGTGTGATCGACGAGCAAGGGGCCGACAAGTTTCTTTATGGAACCGAAGAATCGCACGGCTACATGGCGGGGCAGCATGTTCGCGACAAGGATGGCGCCGTGGCAGCGCTGTTGCTGTGCGAACTGGCCGCCAAACTGAAAGCTAATGGCCAGACGCTGCACGAAAAACTCGATTCGCTCTATTGGCAACATGGCTTGCACGTCGAACGGACTGTCTCGGTGCAAATGCCGGGGAGCGAAGGCATGGAACGCATGAAAGAAGTGATGCAGAAATTCCGCAAGGAGCCGCTGCAATCGCTGGCCGGATTCGCGGTAAAACAGATGCGAGACTATGAAAATTCGGAAATCGTGCTTCCCGATGGCTCAAAAAAACCGCTCGTCGGTCCGCGGGGAGATTTAGTGATTCTCGATCTCGCGGCCGAGGGGAATTACGTCGCGATTCGCCCCAGCGGCACCGAGCCGAAGATCAAGCTCTACATGTTTACCTACGAACCCCCCGAGCAATTGTCGAACCTCGACCGAGCAAAAAACATGCTCGGTGAGCGCCTGGATCGCATGGAAGCTGACATGCGTCGGTTTGCAGGAGTGTAGCCTTTTTCTGTTCATAGCGCGCGATTGAGCGATCAGCTCATAGCGCGCGATTGAGCGATCAGCGCTAGATATTCTACGCCGTCACCGGCACCGGCGGCGCAGTCGTAAACGCTGCCTCGGCGTCGCGCAGACACGCCTTAATCTGCCGCACGGCCTGGCGCAATCGCTCCTCGTTTTCTACTAGCGACATCCGCAGGAAGCCCTCTCCCGCGGGGCCGAAACCGCTGCCGGGGCTGACCGCCACGTTCCCCTTTTCCAAGAGCATCATGGCGAAATCCAACGTGCTCATCCGAGATTTCCACGGCTCGGGGATCCCCTGCCAGACGAACATCCCTGCCTTGGGGGGTTTTACTTCCCAACCCAACCGGGCCAGCGATTCGCATAAGGCGTTGCGCCGGCTTTGGTAAATCAGCGATTGTTCCTCGACCGCTGCATCGGTGTGCCGCAGGGCGAGAATCGCGGCGATCTGCACCGCCTGGAACATGCCGTAGTCGTAGTAGCCTTTGATCGTGGCAAGTGCGGCGATCATCTCAGCGTTCCCCGCGCAAAATCCCACCCGCCAGCCGGCCATGTTGTAGCCTTTGCTCATCGTGGTGAATTCGACGCCCACTTCCGCCGCGCCCGGCGAAGCCAAGAAGCTCGGCGGTTTGTAACCATCAAAAGCCACGTCGGCGTAGGCGAAGTCGCTGATCACAGCAAAATTGTATTTCTTGGCGAGCTTCACCACTTCGTCGAAAAACGCTTGCTCGATCACCACGCTGGACGGGTTGTGCGGATAATTGAGAATGACCAGCTTCGGCCGGGGGTAGAGCGTTTCACAAGTATAAGCAATGTCGGCCAGGAACTTCTCGCTGTTGGCGACTTCCAGCGCGATTACGTTGCCCGACGCCAAGGCAACTGAATAGACGTGTATCGGAAAAAACGGGGCCGGGACGATGGCCGTGTCGCCGGGGCCCATCATCGCCAGGCACATGTGGCTAAAACCTTCCTTCGAGCCGAGGCAAACGATGATCTCCTTGTCGGGGTCGAGCCGCACGCCGTACTTCTTGTTGTACTTGGCGGCCACTTCGCGGCGGAGGTTGATGATGCCGTTCGACTTGCTGTAGCCGTGGTTGTCGGGATCGCGGGCCGCCTCGGCGAGCTTCTCGATCACCAAATCCTGCGGCGGGTCGGAAGGGTTGCCCATGCCCAGGTCAATCACGTCGTCGCCGTTGCGGCGCTTGTTGTAGAGCATGGTGTTGATCCGCCCAAACAAATAGGGCGGCAACCGCTTCACACGGTCGGCCACTTGCACGCGAAACGGTACGCCACTGGGGGCGGCATCGCTGGACATAATTCAATCCCGGAAAGTCAGGTGGAAAGGTTTCCTATCCAGATCAAATATAGCTGATTCCGGTTCACCGCGCAACGTGAACACCGCTAAGCCGCCAGCGGCAGCAACTATTTCTTGCCTAACAGTGTTTCCCAGTCCCGTGCGGAATCAACCACAGCGATAAACTCCAAGAGCTCATCGGCTTCTGAAGGACGGAAGAATATCGCATAGCGATTTGCCGGCCGACTCGCCACGAACATTCTTAATCCCGGCCGCAGTTGGTTGCAATCCGTCCCGATGAGCGGATTCGACGCGATCAGCCGGAGAGATTCGCGGAGTGCCTGAATGACGCTCGCCGCTGCCCGCGGCCTCTCTTTTGAAATGTATCTCGCGATGCCCAAAAGATCTTCTTGGGCCTGGCGGGAAAGCCGGTACTTTCTCGCCTTGCTGGTCAACGCTTGGGTTCCACCCCGCTAGCCACGGCAAGTAGTTGGTCAAAGTAACCATCAAGCGTCGTTTCATCGAATTCGCGAAAATCTCCGCTTTCAAGCTGGCTAGTCACACGATCGTTTTGTAATCGAAACGAGGCCGTTCTCTTTAGCAAGTCAATCGCAGCGTCAAGTGCCGCTTCTTTAGTCAGAAAAAAACCTGTTTCAACCTGCTGCTGCAAGAAGTTCTCATTCTCAGCGGAAACTTGAAGACTCATGCTCACCTCACGCGAAACGAGTTCTGATTTACCACCCTATTGCATAATAGCAACTTAGACCTGGGAGTGTCAAAAATTCTTAGCGTGTCATCCCCGCCGCGGGGCGCACCGCTGGGTCCTGGAGCATGCCGCCCTCCTTGCTCTTGGCGGTGCGTTCCGGCGGGGCTTGCGACGTGCCGGCCAGATAGTTGTCGATGCGAGAATCCTCGCGGATCGATTCGTACTTCTCGCTCATCGCCAAACGCAACTTTTTCTCGTAAATGTCGCGGCTGAGAATTTCACGCACTTCGTCTTGGTTGATGTTCATCGGCTCGGTCCGGCCTTCGCATCGCAGGATGAGAAACTTGTCGCCGACCTGGACGATGCCCGAAAGTTGGCCTTCCTGCAGGGCAAACGCAGCTTTCTCCAATTGCTCTTGGCCACCGTAGCGTTGAATCGGCGGCACCTCGCCGCGAAGATTCTTGCTGGTGGGCTCGATGGAATACTCCTCGGCCAAATCGCCGAAATATTCAATCGAGGGATTTCGGCGAGCCTTGTCCCAAACTTCCTGGGCCCGACGCATCGTCCCCAACACAATTGCGCGGCAACGCACTCGCTCGCCGTAGTTGGCCTCGAAGCCCTTGTTGATGTCTTCCTCGGTGACCGCCACCGTCGACACCGTGAGCTTCTTCAAAGCCGCTGAGGGCCACACGGCGTTGCGCATATATTCATCCTTCGCGATCCCCTGCTCCTCAGTGACAGCTTTGAACCATTTGGCGAGATCGGCTTGACCTTCGGCATCGACCACGCCGGCAAGCTCCGCCGCATGGCGCACCTCGGCATCCAGATCGGCATCGGTCACGTTGATGTTCGCTTTCTTGAGCGATTGCTCGAGCAGCATCTGTGAGATTTCGCCTTCCAGGATGGCCTCGCCGTGACGGAGCAAACATTCGTTGCCCAATTCTTTCATCGTCACGCGGTCGCCGTTGACCGTGGCCACCACGCCGGGCATCGTTTGGCGGAGCTCGGGATTGTTGTACACATTCACCAGCGTCGCGGCGGACTGCAATTGCGCGAATAGCGTATGCGAAGCCGCGCGGAGCTTTTCGTCGGTGATCTTGTCGGCCAATTCCTGTTCGACTTGCGCCCCATCCACGGTGCGAGGCTGATTGTGCGATTCACACTTGAGAATCACGAACTGCCCGGCCACGGGAAGCACCTGTGAAACCTGACCCGGCTCAAGCGCAAACGCGGCCTGTTCGATGCCGGGATCGCCCAAGTGGCGGCGAATCGGCTGGATCAAGCCCCCCACGCTCGCCGAGTTGATGTCGACCGAATGTTCAATCGCCAGCCGCGGAAATAAGTCGGGATTAGCCGTGAGTTGTTGCTGCAATTGGTTGGCAAGCTCCGCATTGCCCACCGCAATCAGCCGCGTGTTCACGCTCGCGCCGAATTCCCGTTCCAACGCTTGATCAATTTCTTCCCGCGTGGGCTTCACTTCCTGGGCCGCCAATTGACGCAGCGCCAAC
>JBGTMM010000352.1:0-1790 GCA_041743635.1 Bythopirellula sp. | reverse complement strand
GCATATCCTGGGAGACAATTCGAACACGGTCACTCTGGGCGATTATCAATTGTTCTTGCATCAGTTTCCCCCGACATCCGCACCTTATCATCCCATGGGTGCCATTGGTGCCCTGTCGCGGCGCCGCTTGGTGTGATGCCGGGACCGGCTTTTACGAATGGACAATCATATGCCCCGGGTGGTCGATCGCTGAAACGATCAAATCACCCGGGGCTAAATTTTGTGATGATGGTGGAATTTTCAGTGGTGTGGGCGGATGAGGCACGTGAGCGCGCGTGCCAGGATGGCTGTTGCCAAGAAGGCGTCGATGATGACGGCCGCGGTGATTTGCGCGTGAAGCTCGGCGGCGATCGCGAGCGCTACGAGGGCCACATACGTCGCCTGATTCAAACCGAGCAGCAACTCATGTTGGCGGCACGTCGAGAGCGTCTGCGTCGCACCCAGGCCGACGAGCGCGATCCCGGTGGCGAGCGGGATTCCCGGAACCAATTGGGTAACGAGCACTACGATTAGGCCGACGCCGATCAGGAGCGGGCCAAACTGATCGGGTGTTGCGAGCGCGGAAACATTTGGTCGGGGCATAATCCCATTTTATTTAGAATTATGTCGGCCGCAATCGATTCGCCGCGAAGCCGCAAGCGGCGGGTTAGCCGCCTACCGATGTCGAGCCGGTGTCGGTGTCGGTCTCGGGGAGTTTGATTGTGCGGCGGGGTTCGGTGTCGGTGCCTGGGACGATCATCGGGCTGGGGGAGTTCTCTTCGATGATCTTGGTGAGTGTTTCCGAGTCGATCACTTCCTGCTTCATAAGTTCTTGCGAAATGGCATCGAGAGCGGCGCGACGCTTGACCAGGATGTGGCGCGTGCGGTCTAGGCCTTCGTTGATAATTCGGGTGACTTCTTCATCGATCTCGCGGGCGGTTTGCTCGCTGTGGCTCGACGTGCGAGCTTCGCCCCCGCCCATGGCGATGAACGGGCTCCGATGGCTTTCGCGATAATTGACGCGGCCCAAGCGGCTCATGCCGAAATCCATGACCATGCTGCGGGCGATCTCCGTGCCGCGCTCCAGGTCGTTCTGCGCGCCAGAGGAAATATCGGCGAACACGATTTCCTCGGCCACGGTTCCCGCCAAGAGGACTTGAATGCGGCTTTCGAGTTCTCCTTGCGTCATCAAAAAGCGATCTTGTTCCGGGCGCTGCATCGTGTAACCGAGAGCGGCGAGTCCTCGCGGAATGATCGAGACCTTGTGGACCGGATCGGTGTTAGGCAGCGAACACGCCACAAGCGCGTGGCCCGCCTCGTGGAAGGCGACGCGGAGCTTTTCGTCTTCCTGCATAATCCGCTGTTTCTTTTCGAGGCCGGCGCTGGAGCGCTCCACCGCTTCGTTGAGCTCGATCATGCCGACGGCTTTCTTGCCATTGCGGGCGGCGAGCAAGGCGGCTTCGTTGACGATGTTGGCGAGGTCGGCACCGACGAAGCCGCTGGTAATCGCGGCGACGTGTTTCACTTTTACGTCTTCAGCGACTTTGATGTTTTTGAGATGGACTTCCAGGATTTCTTCGCGGCCCCCCACGTCGGGACGATCCACCAGCACGTGCCGATCAAAACGTCCGGGGCGCAAGAGCGCCGGATCGAGCGTTTCAGGCCGGTTGGTGGCGGCCATCACGATCACGCCGCTGTTCGAGCCGAAGCCGTCCATTTCCACGAGCAGTGCGTTGAGCGTTTGCTCGCGTTCGTCGTGTCCGCCGATTTGCCCGCTGCCGCGGGTCTTGCCGAGGGCGTCGAGTTCGTCG
>JBGTMM010000351.1:0-5114 GCA_041743635.1 Bythopirellula sp. | reverse complement strand
GCCAAGGGCGGAATCGCCAAACCGGCGAACTGCAGAATGCGTGCGACCGTATGCATATCTCGAAACTAACGCTCATAATGAATTCTTGCAAGGAGACCGGACAGTGTTACGATACTCCAATGAAAATGAAATCTTCCGATAGTAACTCTCGACCCGGCTACGGCCAGTTGATTGGCCGCGCCCTGCGGCTCCGCTGCCCCGCGTGTGGTCAAGGCAAGCTCTTTCACAGTTGGATCAGCATGAACGACCCTTGCCCAGAGTGCGGCCGCAAATTTAATCGGGCTCCGGGATATTTGCTCGGCTCGATCTATTTTAATTATGGAGTGACAACACTTTTGGTCGTGGTCATTTACTTTTCGCTCTATCTCACCAAAACCTTTACGGGGCGCTATTTGTTGTGGATTCTCACGGCCTTTAGCCTGCTGTTCCCGCTGTGGTTCTTCCGTTACGGCCGAGCACTCTGGATCGCGTTCGACGAGCGCTGGGATCCCTGGCCGAATCAGGATGAACGAGCAGAGTCAAGAGACAAGAGCTGAGAGACGAGAGACGAGAGACGAGAGACGAGTTTTTTCATCGCGGCGAGTGTCATTTTGATCGTGGCTTACGGTCATTCTGAGCGCAGCGAAGAATCTACGTTGAGCTCGTCGTGCACTCCGCGCTCGGAAAGATTCGCCCGCGCTTTGCGAATCGAGAAGTAAGCCAAGCCACCGAAGGTGCCCACGATCACGAAGGGCATCGACATCATAAATAGGATGCTATAAAAATAGCCGGTCGCGCGAGCGACCGAGACGGGATCGCTCCCGGACATGCTTTCTTTGCAGTTGGGGCAGGCGAGAACATCGCCGGCCAGCATCGCCGTGGCGATCACCAATAGGAGCAGCGTGAAGACCAACTTTATCGCACGGGGCGTCTTCATGTTCGTAGCGGGCACAGCCATGCCTCTATTCTAAATCATTCGCCGGTGGGGGGCCAGAGGTGATAGAGCATCACGTAAACTACCACGCCGGTTACCGAAACGTAGAGCCAAATCGGGAAGGTCCACTTTGATAACCGTCGATGCCGGGCTAGATAAACAGCTTTTTGGTCGCTCGGCAACTCGCCCATTTGGTTAAAACCGTTCCCCAGTAGGGCATAGCTAATCGAGGCCGCCGCGAGAAACGGCACGGTCACCGCCAGTATCACGTGCGACAGCAAAATGGCGAGGTAAATCACTTTCACAATGCCTGGATGGGTGAACTTCACGCTCCCAGCCGACCAGTGATACGTCAGGTAACTCACGAGAAACAGACACGACACCACAAACGCCGTGAGCATCACCCAGCCATGCGCCCGATGCGCGCCGCGCTTAATCAGAACATAGCCGGCCACCAACAGCACCGTCGCGAGCGCGTTGAGCCCCGCATTGAGATGCACCAAAGGATGGGCGTCGAAAGCCAGTAGCAGGTTCATGGTATTCAGTTTGACCCAGGCCTGGCGGCCTGGGCTATTTCTGTCGTGGGTGCTTTTTCCGCCAGACAATCGAGTAACAGCAATAGCAGCTTTTTTGATTGGCTGATGCTGGTGGCGTCGAACATGCCGCGCACCTTGCCCGTGCGGTCGATCACGATTGCGTAATCTTTATGCCCTCGCCAGGTGACTTCCATGTGCATGATCTCTTCGCCAACGCGCTTGATGTAATCGAATTCGCCGCGACAAAAGAGCCAGCGTTCGGGATCAGCTTGATAACGATCTGCATAATCGTTGAGCACCTCAAGAGTATCGTTATCGGGATCGACCGTGATGCTGACCCAGGTGACATCTTTAAGCTCCGGCAGGTCGTGCAGTTGTTTGATGTTGGCATTGAGTCGGGGGCACTGGCCGGGGCAAGTGGCGAAGAAAAATGTCGTGACCCAGACTTTGCCGCGCATGTCGGCGGAACGAAACGGCTTGCCGCTGCGCTCGGTCAGCTCAAATTCTTCGAGTGGTGGTCCATTAAACGCGATGCCGCCCACTTCGCGGCTCGCCTCGAATTGCTGCAACTGGTACCACTTCCAACCGCCATAACTCGCGGCCACGAGTACCATCAGCGACAGCCAATAGGGGAGCGCCGAGTTGTTCATAAGAGATCTCCCGTCGTGCGCGTGCCGGCGATCTGCCACGCGAGCGCCACCGTCACCACTGCGAAGGCCAGCGAGACGGCCCAACACACCGGCAAACTTGGCAACACTTTCACCATACTCAAATCGCCGAAGTGCAAATAGTGCCGCAAACCCGCAACCCCATAGGTGAGTGGGTTAAACCGCGAGAGAAACGTAATCCAACTGTTGGGATCGGCTGGAAACAACGAGCCGGACAGTAGCCACATGGGAAAGAGAAACACGCTCATGATGGCGTGAAAACCTTGCGTAGATTCCATTCGCCAAGCGAGAAAAAATCCAAGCCCGGTAAGCGCCACGGCCATCACCGCCATCAGCGCGATGGCCGCAAGAATGTCCGTCACGGTGCCCGGCATCCCCAGCGTCGCCCAGCCGAGGGCGAGAAACACGAGCGCCTGCAACATGGCGATCGCCGCGCCGCCCAGAATCTTGCCCATCACCATCGCCCACCGCGGCGCGGGAGACACCAACACCGACTGCATGAATCCCTCGCGGCGGTCTTCGATGATTGAGACCGTCGCAAAGATTGCGGTGAACAACAGGATCATGGCAATCGTGCCGGGAAAGAAAAACGCGAAACCCAAATCGTTCCCCCGCAGTCCCAAGCTAAAGAGTCCCCAAAACATGATCGGCTGCACGAACGCGCCTATCACGCGGTTTCGCTGACGGAAAAAGCGAATCAACTCACGCTCGGCAAGCGCGAGAATCACCGGTACGACGGGAACCGCGATGTTTCGCTCACTTGCCATCTTTCTTCTCCTCTTTCCAAAACCGATGGCCAGTGCGGTCGATAAACACGTCTTCGAGCGTGGGTTTCCCCAGGGTGATTGTCTGAATCTCGTTGGTGAAGGCTTCGACCAAGCGTGTGATCCACTGATGTCCGTCTGGCTGCTCAAAGCGAACACTGTTTTCCACAACAGTTGCCTCCAGCGAAAACTTTTGGCGAATCGCTGCGACGAGCTTCGCGGGATGCTCCGTGCGGATCGTGATCGAGTCGCCTCCAATCGACGCTTGCAGGGCGGCCGGCGTGTCGAGCGCGGCCAAGCGGCCCTCGTGCATGATCGCAATACGGTCGGCCCGGTCGGCCTCTTCCAGTAAATGGGTGGTCAGCACAATCGTGACGCCGTCGGACGCGCGCATTTGCTGCAAGTATTTCCACAAATCAGCACGGGCCCCCGGATCGAGGCCGGTCGAGGGTTCATCGAGCAGCAACAGTTGGGGACGATGCAGCAGTCCCTTGGCGAGTTCGACCCGCCGCCGCATGCCGCCCGAGAGTGTTTCGGTGCGATCCCCTGCCCTGTCGGCGATGCCAAGTGCGGTGAGCATTTCCTCGCAGCGGTTACGCAATGGCGCGCCACTTTGGCCGTAGAGCGTCCCCTGGTAGTGCAGGTTTTCGGCGACGGTGAGTTTCTTATCGAGACTGGGGGCCTGAAACACCACGCCGAGGCGGCTGCGAATCGCAGCGGCTTCCTTGCGCAGATTGTAGCCCAGCATGGTGATCTCGCCCGTTTGCAGGGGGATCAAGGTTGACAGCACGCGGAAGAGCGTCGTCTTGCCGCTGCCGTTAGGGCCCAGAAACACGAAGATCTCGCCGCTCGCGACGCTCAGCGACAGGCCGTCAACCGCCGTCCGCGATCCATAACGATGCGAAACAGCGGAGACATCGATTGCGGAGTCTGAAGACATAAGTTGAGACATGGGGACAACAGCGATCCAGCAAAACTTAACACAAAGTGCTAAGCCTTAAAAAACCACGACGGCACTACGAGAACGACGGAATAGTTTGACTTAATCAATCAAAAGCCAAATCGTTCAAAATATTTGAAAAAACCAATCTCTTTCTTCGTAGTGTCCGTTGTGCCGTCGTGGTTCAATTGACACTATGCCGCCGGTTTGGCTGGGCCGACGGGTGCTCCATCGTCCATCATGCCAGCGGGAAATTCGATTTCGTCTTCGTCTTTGTCCGTGGGCGATGGCTTTTCGGCAGCAAACCGCAGACGATCATAGGAAGCGTGTCGCATCCGCAAACCCACGTCGGGCACGAGCGCGAAGATCAATAAGGCCGACATGATGCTGGCCGGCACGGTGAGGACCCACTTCCAGTTGGCTTCCCACTTGAGATGCATGAAAAACATGATCACCAACATCGCCTTGGTGCAGGAGACTGCCATCATAAAGACGCGGCTCACTTCGGTGGGGACGTGATTTCGCCAGAAATCAAAATAGGTGAGAAACGACAAGGTGGTCAGCGCACACAGCGCCAAAAAAACGGCAATGTACAAGCCAGTGCCGCCGTGGTGCTCGTGCGGGGCATGTTGCTCATGCTGGGCATGTTGTAAGTGGTCAGACATATTTATCTCCGCTAAGCCGCGCATTGGCAGGGAATTAGAACAAATAAAGTAACGGGAACAGGAAGATCCACACCAAATCGACGAAATGCCAATAGAGGCCGACGTTTTCAATTGTCCCCGCACTCGCTCGGTTCAGTGTCATTGACAGGAGAATGACGAAGGCGATTAAACCCACCACCACATGCAACGCATGGAAACCGGTGAGCAGAAAATAGGTGCTCGCCCACATATTCCCGCCGGGAATCATGATCGGCAATTCCAACCACGGGTACTCGTCATTGAGGCCAACGTGATGGCCACCGTGGTCACCCTCTGCCGCCACAGCGACGAGTCGGAATGGCGAATCGCTCGTCGCGGCATGGTCGGCCTCATGTTGATCGACCACGCTTGCCCGTGGATATATTGCAGTGGCCAACCGATTGATCTTGATGCGGCCCTCCGGCGAATCGGGGTTCTTCCGCAAGGTGACTTCCGCATCGTCGACTTGTCGCAAGATGCCGTCGACCACTGCTATACGGTCTTTGTCGTCATCGGAGCGCTCTTTCGTGTTCTCAAGCGCGACTTTCAACGCCGTCAATCGCAGCCGCACCGCCTGGGCATAATAGACGTCGGGCTTTTCGTAAATTTG
>JBGTMM010000350.1:0-2060 GCA_041743635.1 Bythopirellula sp. | reverse complement strand
GGAGTTCGCGTGAGGAACAGGATGACAAGTACCCCTTGCGGCTCGTGGACAAGAATCAGGCCGAAAACGTCGGCGTGTTCATTCGAGGCGCGTCACACACTCGCGGGTCGGTCGTCGACCGTGGCTTCCCCGCGTTTTTCTCAAGTTTTGCCCCGCAGGTCGAATCTGGCAGCGGTCGTCTGGAGATGGCCGAGGCAATCGTGCATCCTGATAACCCGTTGACGGCCCGCGTGTTCGTGAATCGTGTGTGGGGGCATTTGTTCGGCGAGCATTTGGTCCGCACACCCAGCGACTTCGGCCTGAGATGCGATCCCCCGCGCCAGCAACTGCTGCTCGACCACCTTGCGACCGAGTTCACCAAAGGAGGGTGGTCGCTCAAACACTTGGTGCGCAAACTCGTCACGACAAGTACCTATCGACAGTCCAGCACGCCGATTAAGGAACTCCTAGCCGGGGACCCGGAGAATGAATTGTGGGGGCGAGCCAACCGGCGGCGGCATGATTTCGAGTCACTCCGGGACCGTTTATTAACCGTGGCCGGCCAACTGGATACGCGTATTGGCGGCGAATCGGAAAACATCGCCGCGGGCGACGGCGGGACACGACGCACGCTCTATGCTCAAATTGACCGCCAAAACTTGCCCAACGTGTTTCGAACTTTCGACTTCGCGAGTCCCGACGCACATTCCCCCGAGCGGTCCCACACGCTAGTCCCTCAGCAAGCGCTGTTCTTGATGAATGGGAATCTGGTCGATAGGGTTGCCCAAGCCGTCAGTCATGCGATCGAAACAACCGAGCCCGAAGATCGCATTGTTGATCTGTATCGCCGCATTCTGGCGCGCGATCCCAATGATGAAGAAAAGCAACACGCGCACCAGTTCCTTGCGAGGCAGGAACCCGAGTTGTTGCCACCAGATGAATGGAGCTTTGGGTTTGGGCAGGTTGATTCCGGACGAGTTCGGTTTGAGGCTCTGCCACACTTCGCCGAGAATCGCTGGCAGCCGAGAACCAGCTTCCCGGATGGGCAATTCGGCTACGTTTCGGTGACGCCGACAGGCGGCCATCCAGGCCGCACGACGGAGGTTAGTTCGATCCGCCGCTGGACGGCGCCGCGGGGTGGGACACTCGTCGTCGAGGGCGAGCTCAATCGACCAGAACAGCAGGGTGATGGCGTTGAGGGTCTTGTGGTCTCCTCGCGCCAAGGGGTTGTCGCCGAGTGGACAGTTCCGCAGGGAACGATACCCACGGATGCGCGAATCACGGATATCCTCCCCGGCGAGCATATTGACTTTGTCGTCAGCTGCCGGGCAGACGACAGTTACGACACTTATGCGTGGCGTGTCACGTTGACGCTCGAAAACGCCAACGATAGGCAAATCTGGAATACCGAGCGAGACTATCACGGTCCTGCCTCCGAGCCCCTGGACCTATGGGCGCAGTTCGCGCAAGTGTTGATAATGTCGAACGAGTTTCTTTACATGGATTGATGACGTGTTCTGAGTGAGATTGCTCAAGCCCCGCAGTTTTTTTTTGGGAAGCGAAATATGCCTTGCCGCCAACTACCGACTGTTTCGCGACGCGACTTCTTCGCCCACGCTGGGATGGGCATGGGAGGCCTGATCGCCAACAGCCTCATGGCGGAATCGTCGCTTGCGGCCAGCGATCCGTTTGCGATGCGTGCGCCACACTTCCCCGCTAGGGCCAAACACGTGATTCACCTGTTCATGAATGGTGGACCCTCGCACGTCGACACCTTCGATCCCAAGCCTCTCCTCGGCCAGTATGCTGGCAAGCCATTGCCCTTTACGAATCCCGGCACCGAACGCCCCACTGGGGGAGCTCTGCCGTCGCCATTCAGATTCTCCAAGCACGGGCAAAGCGGCATTGAAGTCAGCGAACTCTTCCCCTATGTGGCAGAGTGCATCGACGATATCAGCGTCGTCCGCTCGATGCATGCCGATGTTCCCAACCACGAGCCGTCCCTGTTGTTAATGAACTGCGGTGATGGCAGGCTGATTCGTCCAAGCGTTGGCTCGTGGGTCACATACGGGTTGGGGAGC
>JBGTMM010000349.1:0-2417 GCA_041743635.1 Bythopirellula sp. | reverse complement strand
TGGTCGAGGGTTCGACCATGATGATCTGAAAACGCCGATCCAGGGCGCTATCCTTTTCGATGTACTTGCGGTACTCGTCCAGCGTGGTGGCCCCGATGCACTGGATTTCGCCACGTGCGAGGGCTGGCTTGAGCACGTTCGAGGCATCGATGGCACCTTCCGCACCACCGGCACCCACAAGCGTGTGGAGCTCGTCGATAAACAGAATCGTATTTTTCGCGCGGCGAACCTCGTTCATCACCGCCTTGATCCGCTCTTCGAACTGACCGCGATACTTGGTGCCGGCCACCATCATGGCCAGGTCCAAAACCACGATCCGCCGGTCCGACAGCAGCTCGGGCACGTCGCCGTCGACTACGCGCTGCGCGAAGCCTTCGACGATGGCCGTCTTGCCAACGCCCGCTTCACCGAGCAACACGGGATTGTTCTTCGTGCGGCGGCAGAGCACTTGGATGGCTCGCTCGATTTCTTTCTCACGGCCGATCACCGGATCGAGTTTGCCTTGGCGGGCGAGCTCGGTGAGATCGCGACCAAAGCTGTCAAGCGCGGGAGTCTTGCTCTTGCTGCTCTTGCGGCCTTCGCGTTCTCCTTCTTCGCCACCCGAATCACCGCTGCGGCCACCACGGGGGGAATCTTCTCCTTCGAGGCCGTGACCCAAAAGATTGAGAACTTCTTCGCGGACTTCTTCGAGCTTGAGGCCCAGATTCATGAGCACCTGGGCGGCAACGCCTTCTTGCTCGCGCAACAGGCCGAGCAGAATATGCTCGGTGCCCACGTAGTTATGATTCAGATGCCGGGCCTCTTCCATCGAGTATTCGATGACTTTCTTGGCCCGTGGCGTTTGCGGGAGCTTGCCCATCGTGACCATGTCGGGTCCGCTTTGGACGAGCTTTTCGACTTCCAGGCGGATTTTCCGCAGGTCGACGTCGAGATTTTTGAGGACGTTGGCGGCGACGCCGCTCCCCTCTTTGATCAGCCCCAGCAACACGTGCTCGGTGCCGATGTATTCGTGATTGAACCGCTGCGCCTCTTGATTGGCCAACTGCATCACTTTGCGAGCGCGGTCGGTAAAACGTTCGTACATGGCCATTACTCCCCCTTCTTTGATTCGCCCTCCGGCGGTTGGTCGTAAGTGAACCGAAGTCTCTTACGCAGCCAAGCGGCGGTTGGTTTCGTTTGTCTCGGTAGCCGACGGATCGGTGTCGGTAATTTTGTAAGTCTCGGGCTCTGTTTCGTGTGTGTCGTCTATTGTTGTGTTATCAATGTCTGTCTGTTGGGAATCTTTCAACTCAGCCTTTTTTAACTCAGCGGCGTTTTCATCTCGCTCGACCGCGATTTCATACTGCCAAGGATCGGCTGCTTCCAAACGACTCAACTTGTCCAGTTGCCTAACCGCCTCGCGATGTCTGCCTTGGTGCCGCCACAAGGTGGCGAGCATCAGCCGGGCTTCCGCGTCGCGGTCATCCAGCTTGAGCAGCTTAAGGAGCAGTTGCTCCGTCGCCACCCAATCGCCCCGCAAGTAAACTTGCTGGGCCTCGCGATACAATTGTTCTCTTGGCTGCGTGGTAAAGCCAACTGCGCTCCCCTCGCCAGCCGATTCGTCACCGCTCTCGGTGGGGCTTGACTCGCCCTCCGATTGCCGACGACTTTGCCACCAACCCGTAAGCCAAGCGAGTGCCACCAGGGCGTAGCCGCCGAGCACATGCTCGGTTGGAATCCACTCCCCAAACACGAACGTCGCGAGGATCAACACATTTACCAACGCGGTAAATCCTACCGCCACTGCCAAACCTACCCAAGACCCCCGCACCCAAAGCTGCGGCAGGCCGGGCCAAAAGTAGGCAATCCTCGGCAGTTTTCGCGTCGGCACCATGAATTCCCATCCTCGCCGGCCGCGCGACCACTTTGCCGACAACGGGTGTCCGCAAAGCAACCCCGCAAGTTTAGCCCGCGACAGTACGGATGCAAGGCAACATCAAGCCCTCAACCGCTTTACGGCCACGATATCGTTTATCATGCAAATTTGGCATGGCGGCCTTGCCGCGTGCGCAGCAGAGACCCCAACAGACAATTCGCCCGGTGGGAAGATAACGATAATAAGGGGAAGCGACGAGGTCGGTTTGCGGTCTGCTGGACATCTGGGCTGCTCGCGTTAAGCGGACATAATGGTGCTAGCAACTATCGCTTGCGGTTTCGCGGTGGCTGTCTTTCAATTGCTAAGCCGCAAGCGGCAGGGCTAAATAAATTGAATGGTGATCCCAGTATCTTGAGAATTCTCGACGCCGCGGCAAATCGCGCGGCCGAGGGTCTGCGCGTCGTCGAGGATTTCACTCGTTTCGTGCTCGATGACGGGCATCTCACGCGGCTCGTGAAAGAATTGCGGCACGAGTTGGCAGAAGCCATCACCTCCCTGCCCC
>JBGTMM010000348.1:0-2052 GCA_041743635.1 Bythopirellula sp. | reverse complement strand
GAGTGTTCATGCCCAGGGCGGAATGATCGCTGCCCCGCTGCGCAAACCGCTCGTCGTGGCTGATAACGATCCTTTTCTCCCTAAGAGCGAACGCAAACAGCCCCTGCGGTTGGCGATTCACGGCTACTGTTCAGTTACACTCCGCGATCACCAACAATGGGTTCTCGGGGCGCGCGATATACAGGCGATTCGTGATGGCAAAGTCTATCTTTTCGCTAACGCACGGGCTCGCGAAATTTTCGTCGCGGCCCCTGAGCTTTACGTCCCCGTGCTCGAAGGGGATTGTCCCGTCACTTTCGCCGAATCAAAAAAGCGACGGGCCGGAGAGCTGGAATGGGGTTTAATTCATCAACGGCGGATTTATTTCTTCGCGAACCAGCAAAAGCGGCAAGCTTTTGAAGCAGAACCAGTAGCCTATATCGACGCCGATCTTGCGGAGAGTGGGTTATGCGTCGTCAGCAAAGTGGAAGAACACCGCGCCGTGGCTGGCCTGCCGGCAACCGTGGCAATCATCGACGGCATGCGTTACTACTTCGCTTCGGCATTTCATCGCAAGATATTTCTGCTCAATCCGGAGCGTTACGGCGTAAATGCGGCGGGCAATTCGGGCAGCTTAGCTCAGATTGAAATCCCCGACGCCGAGTTTGCTAAGGATCTGGAATCGCTGACCTTTGGCAATCAAAATATCCAAGTTAACGGCCCTCCCGCGGGATTAACCAAAAGCCAAAAAAACAACACCAAAAAGCTGGTGAAGACCAACGAGGAAGATGAATTAACGGAAAGAATCGAGAATCGGGCCATGGCGGGATACTGCCCGGTGACAATTCGTACGCTCGGAGTTTGGCAGCGTGGCAAGTCGAAGTTCAAATCAACATACGACGGCAAAGTTTATTTCATGGTCGGGCCAGAAGAGCGTGCCGCCTTTCAAGGAAACCCGCGCGACTATACACCCGTACTCAGCGGTGACAGCGTTGTTGCGTATGTGGACAAGTTCGAGCGCGTTGCAGGGAGTATTTTTCATGCGTCGCAGTACAAGGGAAGGCTCTATTTGCTGGCCGACGCATCGGAAAAAATGACCTTTCGAGAACAGACTTTACTTTATGAGGATGCGGATCTTGCCTACCGCGGCAATTGCACGGTCACGCTGGTCGAAGAGAAACGGGAAGTGCTAGGGTTGGCCGAGTTCGAGTCGCTCTATCACGGCAAAAGATACCGCTTCGTATCGCAGAAATTTTTGGACAAGTTTCTTGCTGATCCCAAGGTCTTCGCGGAAGAATAACCTGCTAATCGTTCTTCGTTGCCCAATAGCCTCCGCGTGCGTGGTCAAACCGAGCGGCCTGCCCCAGGCGGTTTTCTTGCAACACCCCGTCGCGAAAAACCTCGTGGCCCATGACCCACGTCCGCACAGGCCAGCCTTGGAGAGTTTCGCCGTGCCAAGCACTCCAGCTACTCTTGGTGAGTTGGTTTTCGTTGCGGATATCCTGCTCTCGATTCATGTCGACAAGTACGAGGTCGGCATCGTAACCCTCTGTGATGCGTCCCTTGCCGACGATATCCCAGACCCGCGCCGGGGCATCGCACATCGCCTTAACGATCATCTCTAAAGTGCAGTGGCCCCGATTGACTTCGTTGAGCATTAAAGCCAAGCTGTTTTCGACGTTAGGCATCCCCGAGGGAGATTGTGGATAGGGTTGCTGCTTTTCTTCCCAAGTATGCGGCGCGTGGTCGGTGGCAATCACCTGAATGACACCATTCATGAGTGCCTGCCATAAAGCCGCATTGTCGGCAGAATTTTTCAAGGAAGGATTCATTTGGGCGAGTGTGCCCAGCCTCCCGTAATCATCAACATTCAACAGCAAGTGGTGCGGGCACGCTTCACCGGTGATCAAGCCTGCGTGATCGGCGAGCAACTGTGTTTCGTCAGCCGTCGAGACGTGCAACACATGAAACCGATGCCGGTGACGCTTGGCTAAATCCAACGCTCGACGCGTGGCAATCACTGCCGCAGCGTGATCGCGGATTTGCGAGTGGACCGCCACGTCGGTGGTTCCC
>JBGTMM010000347.1:0-1666 GCA_041743635.1 Bythopirellula sp. | reverse complement strand
GCAAATCCGCCTGCGGGACGATTTCGGCCACGCGACCTAGGAGGATTTCGGTGGGCAGCGAAGTGATCTCCAGCCGGACTTCGTCGCCGACTCTGACGTGCGGGATGTAGGTCTCCAGGACTTGGATTTCCACGTCGACTTCGTCCAATTCCGCCACCGTGGCCACCAGATCGCCGCGCGCCAACCATTGGCCGTTTTCAGTCGATTCGGCGACGATGTAGCCGTCGAACGGGGCACGGATGGTGTGCTTTTCGAGTTGGTCCTCGATGCCGGCGATCACCTGCTCTTGTACGGCAAGCTTGGCTTGCCATTGGCGCATGACTTCCTCGCGGGCGCCTTTCTGCAACAGTTCCAGTGCAATCTGTTCTTCGGCATGTGCCTTGTCGGCTTGCACGGCCGTGGAATAAATCTCTTCGACCTGCTCCTGCGTGTAGACGTTTTTGTTGGTGGCCTTTTTATAGCGATCCAGCCGCGATACGGCGAAATCGCGGGCGGCCTTTTTGCCAGCCAGCCGGGCCTTGGATTGCTCAATCTCTTCCGTCCGCCCGCGCTTGGCTTCGTCGATGGCGGCCTTTCGGTTGTCGCGCTCCGCTTTGGCCCCCTCCAGCTCAATCTCCAGTTGTCTGGTCAACAGTTGAGCGAGGGGGTCGGCTTTTTTTACGCGGTCGCCGAGATTGACCTTGAAGTCCATGACGCGGCCATCAACCGCGCTGCCGACAGTGCTGATTCGTTTGGGCATGACCGTGCCGACAAACGTGTGACCGGTGATGATCTCGCGCTCGATCGCCTTGGCGGTGACGACGTTGGCCGGTGGCATACCGCCGGGTTGCGCAATTACAATGCCGGTGGCAAAGGCCGAGAGTAAGCAAGCAATAAGAGCGGCTCGCCTTGCAATTCGGTATGACAACATAAGTGCTCCGATTTATTCAGTTGGTGCCTGCACTCGCTTCTTCTTGGGTCGCATCGGCAACGCTCGTGCGCAAGCAGTCGTCCGCTTCAGGGTTGTCGCCCGACAAGTTAGCGACGATCCGGCCCAGCAGATTTTTCAAGAGTTGCTGATCCTCAAGACTGAGGCCTTCGTGCCCGCGTACACGCACCCTATCGCTACAGTCAATGATCTTCGTCCAAACGGGCCTGGCCTTGGCCAACGGCGCCACGAATTTGCGGCGGCGGTCGGTCGCGTCGCCTTCGCGGCGAATCCAACCCTCGCGTTCCATGCGATCTAAGATGCCGACCAAAGTCGGAGGTTCGATGCGCATTCTCTCGGCCAGGTCGGTCTGCGAGAGGCTCCCTTCGTGCGCTAGCAGCCACAGCACCTGCGCCTGTCGAAAGGTGATTCCTCGAGGCGCTAGCTCATCGTTCATGGCGCGCTCGAACGCCCGCGACGCGCGGCAAATCCAATAGCCGACGCTGTCCTCAAAATCATGAGGTTCGAGGCTGTTTTCATCCAGTTTTGGCATCACTTAGGCTCCAAATCATTAGCCGGCTATCTATCATAGCGAGGCTTTGATAGTTGGCTAGTCTGTTCGAAAAAAAACGCGGCTGATGGCCGCGAACTCGATAGCCCGGGTACGGTCCATCGTCCGGTCATTCCCAACGCCCAACGGGCCGCAACTCCGACCTTTCAGTTTTCTTGTCAGGAAAACCGATAACAACTCTTTGCCGC
>JBGTMM010000346.1:0-3653 GCA_041743635.1 Bythopirellula sp. | reverse complement strand
TTTCTTCCTCGGGAAACGCGCGGGCCACAATCGCGAGGTCGGCCAAACGACTCACCACGTGAGCCACGGCCAATTGTTCGGAATAAGTTGCATGCCCGGGATCTCCCAAGACGCACACCACGCGACCGGTGCTCAATTGCCGAGCGGTTCGCAAGCTGGCTCGCAACGATTCAGCCGTGTCGGCAGCATCGACATAGACGGGGAAACCCTGCCCACAATCGACGCGCTCCATCCGTCCTGGCAGGTTTTCCACGGACTCAATCCCCGTGGCGATCAGTTGCAGGTCGATACCGTAGGACAAAGCGATCGCCGCTGCCGCGAGACAGTTCGAGACATGGTGCTCGCCAACCATCGTGGTTCGCACGGCAGCCGATTGGTTGCCGGCGGAAATCAAGAAAACTTGTTCGTTCGCATGCTGTTCGATCATGGTAGCCGACACCTCGGCTTGGTCGTGGGTGCCAAAGGTAAGCACGGGACCGTCGACGTGCGTGAGCCATTTGCAGCTCACTGGATCGTCGGCATTGAACACGGCCACGCCGGCGGGATCCAAGGATTCAAGAATCCTCCGCTTGAGATTGCGATAACTTTGCACGGAATTATGCAGCTCGAGATGCGCGTCCGAGACATTCGTGATGCACACCGCGTCGAACGCGACTCCCGCGAAAGCGGATTGGGCGATTGCTGCGCTCGACACTTCCACCAAGCAATGAGTGCAACCGGCCGCTACCATCCGTTCTAGCCGCGAGGCCAATTCTGGAGCACTCGGAACTTCCATTCCCGCGCTGTGTGACATACCGTCGTAACAACCGAGGCCGCTGATTTTGCCACAGTGCTTGCCGGCTAGCGCAAAAATTGAATCTAAGAGGGCAATGACCGTCGACTTGCCGTGCGTGCCCGTCACCGCGATCACGGGAACATTCACATACGGATTGCCGAAAAGGGCTTGGCACAACTTGCCATAAGCCACCCGGCTGTCGGCCACGATGTAGGTCGGCACTTCAAAGACGGGGACCGGCTCTTCGCAAATGATGGCCACCGCACCGCGCGCCACCGCTTGACGAACAAAGGGATGGCCATCTTCTTCCTGACCAAGTCGCTCGGAAAGGGCGACAAACACATCGCCTGGCTTGACCTGTCGCCAGTCGCTCGTGCAGGAAGTGGCGAAGATTGATTGAGTGAGTTCGTTTTGAGTCGTTTGACTTTGAGAATGGGTGCGGGTGGCATCGGCCAGCAGCCGATCCAAAGAGACGCCACCGTGCAATTCGGCGGCATTTGTTTTTGTCGCGTGCATCATGCCAGACCTCCTTGCCTGGGAAGCCGACACCACTGCCATTGCGGGGGCCGTGGTGCCTGCCGTGACGTGCTCAACGCGAAGAAATCCGTTCCTTCGCCCTGCCATCGCGTGGTGGACAACCTTTGGGGTCGTTTCTCCTGTGAAGGCGAGCCGGATTGTCTTGATTTGCCAAAATGTGTCAAGGCGAGTTCATAGCGAAGAAAACTTCGCGGTTTTCTCGCTCAACCGAGGTAGACATTGATACATGCTTACCTCGACAATAAACGCTAGCAGTTCAATCCCAAATAGCCCCCGGCGCAAGCTGTGGGGGATCATTCGCAGCGAAACCATGAGCTTGCGTTCATGGCTATGGAAAATTTTTCTCGTGGCTGAAGAAGATTTCGACGTCGCCGGGCTCGCCGCTTATATGCACATGCTGCCTGCGCAAATCATCAAACTCGCGGATCGCGGCAAGCTGCCGGCGCGACGTGTCGGCGGTGATTGGCGTTTCTCGCGGGCTGAGGTGCATCATTGGCTCGAAGCTCGCATCGGCCTCTCGGTTGACAGTGAGCTTGCGGAA
Source organism: Bythopirellula sp. (assembly GCA_041743635.1). Lineage (GTDB taxonomy): Bacteria > Planctomycetota > Planctomycetia > Pirellulales > Lacipirellulaceae > Bythopirellula. The sequence continues at coordinate 1,800 of JBGTMM010000346.1, read as the reverse complement.
CTCGAAACCAGTCTCGAACGTGCCGACAAACTTAGCGAGGGTGACATCTCCATGGCAGCGTTGTTGCCGGTTGACGCCATTGCGGTTCCCCTGGCCGCCCGCACGCGTGGCAGCGTAATCACACGAATGACGGAACTCGCCGCCAACACGGGCATGTTGTGGGACCCCGCCAAAATGGCCGACGCGGTGACCGCACGTGAGGCGATGCATCCCACCGCGCTCGACATCGGGGTGGCACTGTTGCATCCCCGCCGGCCGCAGGCTTCGATTTTGGGAGAAGCCGTGGTTGCCCTTGGTATTACCAGCCAAGGTATTCCCTTCGGCGGCACGAGCGGGCTTACAGACATATTCTTTCTCATTTGTTCCACCAACGATCACGAGCACCTGCGAATTCTCGCCCGCTTGAGCCGCATGATTACCGACTCCGATTGGCTCGCCGAACTCCGTGATGCAAGTGATGCAAAAGCCGCCCACGATCTAATCGTCTCAAGAGACACCGAACTAAGCGATTAGCCGCTCGCGGCTTAGCGACCCATGACAAACTTTAATACTTTATCAATTTCTGTCGCACCGACTCGAGTACCTAGCACTCTTGAGACACTCGCGATTGGTCCCTGGCATCGTGGTGAATTTGCACTCACGCGCGCTCGGATTCCAGAGTCTCGATCATGGAACTCCGTGGCAAACTGCGAAAGCGCAAGCGTTGTGCTGGATTCGGGTCAAATTCTTCCCGAGCTGATCCTGCTCGCGCAGCACTTGCCGGGAACTTATCAACAACGCGACGTGGAGCAGCTTCGCAGGGCGGCACCGCTCGCCCAAATCGTAGTGGTTGCCGGCACTTGGTGTGAGGGCGAACCTCGTACCGGCAAACCACTCACCGGGGTCCTGCGATTGTATTGGTATGAGCTTATTCCATGGTGGCAACACGTACAAGCAAATCGAAGTTGGTCGCTATGTTTGGACGGTCCGATTGCTCGGCGTCATACCGACAGGATTTTCGACTACGATTTTAAGATCGATAGCTACGTTGCAATTCATGCCTTCTCACTAGCTTCCTTCGAGGCACTCGCCAGCTCGCTTGGTGCCTACGGCATGGAATGCGTTTGGACTCGCCAAGAGCCAGAACTTCCCCAGCAAATTGCCGTGGGAATTTGGGACGGCGGTCAACTGGATGCCCAGGAGATCGCACGAGTGCAATCGTTCGCCACCATGATCCACGAACGGCAAGGTTCACTGATTGTTTTGCTCGAATTCCCTCGCAAGGAACATTTTTCTCAACTAGACGAGATCGGCATTACCACGGTTTTCGGTAAACCTTTTATCGTTGAAGAACTCGCAAACGAAATTCTTCGTTTGCGGTTTCGCTCACCAATCCTCTAACGCCGTGCGCAAAATCTCTCGCCTCCACCCTGGTTCATGCACTGGCCAGCACCGCACGTCCCGCAAACCCTCCGGCAAATCTCGACACTCGTACTGCGCCGCTTGGCACTTTTCGTGAGCAACTTGCCAAGTTCCACTCTCGGCGGCCACCAATGGCGGCGAACGGCGCAAGACATTGCTCTTTCGCCAGACAAGTTTTCCCTGATCGAACAGCGTAACAATCACCGCGGGTGACATCGCCAGCATCCGCCGCGCGATTAACTCATGGCTGGCCGTGCTGTAAATCTGCTTCAACTCGAACAAATCCCAATCGACGGCAAACCCATCCGCACGAAACCATTCAAACGGCAATAGCAGCGCATTGGCCAAGTGGTTCGCCATCTGTTCTCGCTCAGCCGAAACCAAGTCGCTCGGATCAAT